>DATNIC010000235.1:0-12209 GCA_035604635.1 Binatia bacterium | reverse complement strand
ACGCTCGCGCGTCCGGGTTTGCTCGGCCACTATCGCTTCCCGCCTGTCCGTTTGATATTCGAAAGGGCGCTCTTGAAGCGCTTGCGGAGACCATCTTGCCCCCCGCTTTGCATCCGCACCAAGCTGAGCAAGAGCCGCAGATCGGCTCCGGAGAAGCCCTGCGTTCGCTTCGCGAGCCACTCGAGATCCGCATCTTCCAAACCGAGGTTGCTTTCGCCGGCGAACGCTTCGATCTGCGCGCGCCGGTCAGCGGCGCCCGGGAGCGGGATCTCGATATGCAATCCCAAACGCCCGGCCCGCAGGATGCTCGGATCGACGAGATCGGGCCGGTTCGTCGCCGCGACGACGAGGATGCGCTCCGCGAGACTGAGCTCGTCGAGCTCCGTTAATAATTGGCTGACGACGCGATCTGCTGTGGCGGAGCCGGATTCGGTCCCGCGCACGGGCGCGACCGCCTCGAGCTGATCGAAGAAAATCACCGCCGGCGGCATTCGTCGAGCGAGCTCGAAGACGTGACGGACCGCCTCTTCCGTATCGCCCAGCCACTTCGAGAAGATTTCGGGACCGCGCACGACGACGAAGGTCGGCTTGAGCTCCGCCGCGAGCGCGTGCACGAGGAGCGTTTTCCCCGAGCCCGGCGGCCCGTAGAGCAGGACGCCGCCCGGCGCATGCCCGTCTCCGTGTTCGGGTGCAAAGCGTTCGGTCGCGATCTGGCGTAACCACTCGAGCTGCGGTTTTAGGCCGATGACTTCGTCTGCGGTCGCGGAGCTCGTCGTGACGAGGTTGTGACGGCCCGCGGACGGTCGGACGCGCGTGCGCGCGAACTCGAGATCTTCGACCCTCACTTTCGCCTTATGGACTTGCCGGCTCGCAAGTTCGCGCGAAAGGCCCTTGGCCGGAGCGACGCGCCGCAAGCTCGCGAGGCCCGCTTCGCGGCAGAGCTCGACGAGATCGGCGCCGACGAAACCGTGGGTCCGAGTTGCGAGCGTCGAGAGAAACTCGGGAACGCCGCGCTCAAGAGGCATGTCGCGCGTATGGATGCGCAAGATGTGCAAGCGGCCGTTCGTGTCGGGTGGACCGATGTAGATCTCCCGATCGAAGCGCCCGGAACGGCGGAACGCAGGGTCGATCGTCTCGAGCTGGTTCGTCGTTCCGATCACGATGACGCCGTCGATCTTGCGTAAGCCGTCCATGAGCGAGAGCAGCTGCGTGACGGTGCGGATGTCCGTTTGACTCCCGAGATCGCGGCGCGAACGCGCGATCGCGTCGAGCTCGTCGATGCATACGATCGACGGCGCATGGTGCGATGCTTCGCCGAAAAGCCGCCGCAGAGTCCCCTCGGTCTCACCGTGCATCGTCCCGACGATCTCAGGTCCGTTGATGTAGTAAAAGCGAACGTCGAGTTCTTGCGCAAGAGCGCGCGTCATATGCGTCTTCCCGGTCCCGGGCGGACCGTAGAGGATGATCCCGCGAGGGGCCTGGATTCCGAGCTGACGATAGACGCTGGGATATTGGAGCGGCAACTGCACTAAATCGAGGACCGCGCGCAGCTCGTGATCGAGCCCGCCGACATCGTCGAGGCTGATGTCGAGCTGAAACTCGACATCGTGCGGATCGGGCTCTTCGAGAAAGATGCGCGTCTCGGGCCCGACGTAACCCGGGCCATCATCGATCCGAGAGACGCGGAAAATCGCACCGGCACCGGTCTCGTGGTCGTGCGTGATCGGCAAATAGAGCAAGGTTCCGAGGCTGACGGCCGCCCGGTCTTCGCAGAGGTGCTCGTGCAGATGCTCGGCCAGATGGTGCGCGCCGAGCAAATCGAGCGGCGGCTGCAGGAAGAGTTGGCGCACTTGCGGCGCTTCGATCTTCTTCAGGTAGAGCGGACTGTTCAAGCGCCCGCGCAGCGACTGCCGCAAGTACCGGTCGACCCGGATGAGACCGAGGCCGCTGTCCTCCGGATTAGGAGCGCACACGCGCGCCAGCGTGGAGAGGTCCTCGGGCGTCGACAATTCGAGGACGTCGTCGACTAGGATCCCATGGCGTTCCATCAATTTGGGATCGAGCATGACCAGCGCCTGTCCGACCGGGAGATCCTCGCTCGTGAGGCGGTCGATGCGCGCGGTGATCCGCTCTTCGGTAGCCGCTGAAACGCTCACAGCAGAAACTCTTGGAGAAGGTTCATGGTTCCCCTCCAGCTATGCATCGAACGCGCGCTGTTTCTTATCGAGATCGGCCATCCACGAATCATAGATCGGGCTCGTCTCGATCTGAGTCGTCTCCGAGCCGCCGGCGTTGAAGAATGGCCAATAGACGAACGCGATCCATTTCGCCGGCTGTTTCGGGTCGTGATTGAAATGTTGGTGCTCGACGCCGCCGGGCCGAACGGGCAGCAGCATGAGATCGCCCTCCTCCCAATCGTAGCGCTCCCCCTCGACGATCGTGTGACCGCTTCCCTCGAGCACGAAGATAACGAGTCCGCCTTGATGGCGATGTTTTCCGGAGCGTTCAGGGATGAGCTGAAGGAAGACTTCCCATTCTTGAAGCGCCGTATCGCGCAGCTCCGGCTCGTGCGGCGAAAGGTAGCGTTTCGTCTTCGCTTGCTTGTGCACGTCCCACAATCGCTCGCGACCGTGAATGACGATTCGCCCGGTCATCGAGCGTTTCAATTCGTCGACGACGTGTTCAAAATATTTCGGCTCGTAGAGGCGCGCGTCGGGCGCCGCCGCTTCCCCGTCTCGTTCCTTCGTTCGCGTGCGTTCGGCCATAGCGTGATCCTTTCGCTGAGACAGAGCCCGTTCTTGCTCGAATCCAAAAGGACTAGATAGCTACTTATTGAATCACGCGGTCCTTGAAAAAGGCCGTACATGTCCCCGACCAGCCCGTTCCGGGCGCGGATGATACGCTCGGCTTCCTCTTGGCCGATACCTCGCGGGCGTTTCGCCATGCGTTCGGCCCGATGATCGCGCGACACGGGATCAGCGTCGGCCTCTTCCCCTTCCTACGAATCGTCTCGGAACATGACGGCTTGACGTTGCGCGAACTCTCCGATGCGGTGCACATGCGCGGCCCCACCACCGTTGATGCGATAAAGGAAATGGAGCGGCTCGGGCTGGTCCGCCGAAAGCGCAACGCGCAGGATGCGCGCAAGATCAACCTCTTCCTCACCGAACGGGGCAGGCGCGCGTGGGACGCCGTCGCCCCGGAAGTGATAGCGATCAACCACCTGGGCGTCGTCGGCCTTTCAAAGGAAGAACAAAACGAGCTCAAGCGGCTCTTGCGTCAGATCCGCAAGAATATCAGCAACGCACCTCAACCGGTGCGTTCGAGCTCGAGCAAACGTCGCTTGCGCGTCGTATCCCAGCGATAGCTACCGACGCCTCCGGCCGACGGGACGATCCGATGACACGGGACGAGGAGCGCGATCGGGTTCGTCGCGCAGGCGCGCGCGACGGCACGGGCGGCGCGCGGTGAGCCGATCGCCGATGCAAGCTCGGTGTACGTCAACGTCTTCCCGGGCACGATCGCGCGCAGCGCTTCCCACACCCGCATCTGAAATGCCGTCGCTCGAACGTCGATCGGCAAGTAAGGCCAACTGCCCTCGCCGGCGAGATAGTTGACGATCAGCGACGTCGTCGATTCTAACCTGTCGTCCTCGCGACGCAGCCGCGCCTTCGGAAACTCGGTGCGCAGGCGCCGCTCGAGGACGTCCCGATCCGCGTCGATGTCAACGCGGCAAATACCGCGCTCCGTAGCAGCCACCAAGACCTCGCCTAACGCGCTCGGCACGATAGCATAGACGATCTCGGCGTTTTCGCCGCCTGCGCGAAACTGCGAGGGCCTCATCCCGAGCCTCTGCGCCGGGCCCTCATACACTTGCGAAGCAGAAGTGAATCCGGCTTCGTAGGCCGCGTCGGTCACGCTCCTGCCGTTCCGTAGACCTGAGCGCAGGCGGTTGTTCCGCACCATCGCCGCATAGGCCCGAGGCGAGACGCCGACCGCTTTCTTGAAGCTGCGCTGCAGATGCGCTTCGCTCATGTGCACGAGGGCCGAGAGCTCTCGCAACGTGGGAGGCTCTTCCGCCGCCTCGATCGCGCGAGCGATCGCAAGGAAGCGCTCATCGATCTCCGGCCGCACGTCGTCAGGCCTGCAGCGTTTGCAGGCGCGATAGCCCGCCGCGCGCGCCGCCTGCGGCGTTTCGAAAGGCTCGACGTTCTTGGGCAGCGGCGCTCGGCTCTTGCAGCCCGACCGGCAATAAATCCCGGTCGTTTTGACCGCGTAGTACTGGCTATTCATGATCCTCATCGTAGCAGCCCGAAAATCGCCTCGCCACCGGGATCTTGCGGTGTAATTCTCCGACCCGCGCGCCGCCGTGGCGGTTTCAGCGCGGCGGCTTGAGGGCGTACGGGCTGATGAGCTCCTGCGGATCGAACGGCCTTTCGAGCAACTTGTACTTGACCGCCGTATCGATCACCGGCTGGATCGAGCGCGGATCGAGATAATCGGAGCAGTACATCCGCGGCATGTTGGCGATCGTCTTGGCATCGAGGCCCGAGAAATTCGCGATCAGCTCGACCGTCTGGGCGTGATGGGTGTTTGCGTAGCGGTTGGCTTCGAAAACAACGCGCGCGAAACGTTGGACGGCGTCGTGATTTTTCTCGATCCAGTCGCCGTTCGCGAACCAGCCGGCTATTTGAAACCGCTTGGCAATCGCGTCGAACGTCTTGCCGATGGCGCGGACCTGGCCCGACGCCAGGGCTTCTTCCAAATGCGGCGTCACGAACGTCGCCGCATCGATTCGGCCATCTTGAATCGCCGGAAGGAGCGAGGAGCTCGGGATCTCGACGAAGCGGATCGATGCAGAGTCTCCGCCGTTCTGATCGATCCAGGCGATATTGGCCGCCGTCATGAGGTCGCGCAGCGCCAGGACTCCGATGGTTTTGCCGTTCAGATCGCGCGCGGAACGGATCGGTCCGTCCTTCTTGACGACAAGACGGTGATCGGCGACGTCACTGAGATACATGCCGGACGGCGCAATCAGAGCGAAGGGCAAGCCGCGCGCGTGCGCGCTCAGGATCGAGACCATCCCCGCCTGCGCGATCTGGATCGATCCGCCGGCGACCGCTGCCGAAGCGGCGGCTCCGCTGTTGATGCGGACGATGTCGACGTTGAGTCCGGCGCGACGAAATAGTCCGGTCGAGATCGCATACAAGATCGGCGTCACGTCATCTTCCGGCGATGAGGCCATGTGGATCGTTAGAATCTCTTGGCTCGTTGCGCCGCCGATACACAGCACCAAGCCGGCAAACAGTGCCGCGACACAGCTAGATGCGAATTGACGGAGTCTTGCGCCGGAATAGGCGCTACGATAGTCTACGGACATGCTTCATTGCATTCGCGTCGCTGCCGCGTCGTCGCTCCTGCTGCTCTTCTCCACGATGCCGCGCGGCCTTTCCGCTGCGCCGGTCACCGATAACGACCTCATCGCGAAGGCGCAAGCGCAAGGCGCCGTCTCGATCTATATCGCGATGACGGCTGAAGACGTCGCGAAGCTGGTCAATCGGTTCAACGCCGACTATCCCGGCGTCAAGCTGCAGGCGCTGCGCTACGAGAGCGACCAAATCCCCGCGAAGCTGACGATCGAGCAACGCTCCGGCCACTACGACGTCGACGCCGAGGTTTCGCCGGGCTTTCAGACCGACCAGCTCAAGCGTTCGGGTTATCTCGTCTCCCTGCGCATTCCCGAAGATCGTGACTACCGACCGGGGTACGTCGATCCGGACGGCTACTGGCGAGTGGGTTTCATGAATACCGATGCGATCGCTTACAATACGGCCAAGGTCAAAGCCCTCGGCCTCACGCCGCCCAAGGCGTGGATGGATCTGACTAAGCCGGAGTGGCGCGGAAAGTTTGCCCTTTTCAACGGCTCCTACGAATGGTACGCCTCGATGCATCGTGCGATGGGGAACGAAGCCGCCGACCGGTTGATGCGCGGCCTGGCAGCAAACCAGCCCTCGATGGTCGGGAGTCACCAGATCGCGATGACGATGACCGCGGCCGGCGAGTATGCTGCGGGCGTCAACATCTACGCGTACAACGGGATGCGGCTCAAGCGCGCGGGGCAGCCTGTCGAAGTCATCAACGCCGATCCTACGATCGGCGAGACGCTCTGCGTCGCGGTCATGAAGAACGCGCCGCATCCCGATGCGGCGAAGCTTTTCGTCCGCTGGCTGATGTCGCACGAAACGCAAGCTTGGATGGCTCAGACATCGGTGATCGGACGCGTCTCGGGCCGCAAGGACGTGCAAAGTGACGAAGCGATTTGGAGTCCGAAGCTGCACATCGTCGTCACCAATCCCTCGGACAGCGTTAACTACTCGGAAAACGTTCGTTCGTTCAACCAGACGTTCGGCATAGCGCAGTAGCTACGCATACGCCGTCTTATTGACCCTTCCGCTGGCTTCGACATACCAGCGTTCGCTCGCCATCGGCTTGCCGTTCAGGCGCGCGGTCATCCAATTCGCCATGAGCGGCGCGTAGGACGGGCCATTCGCCGCCGACGGGACGCCGGCGATCGAGTGTCGCGAATCTTGATAAACGAGCAGATTGCGCGGCGCCTGCATCACTTTGAACATTCGCTCGGTGTTCTCGATCGGGCAGAGTTCGTCGGCTTCGCCCGCGACGCACAGGTACGGCACCCGAATTTTTTCGGCGTAACCTTCCCAGGTCAGCGTCTTCGCGAACTTATTGAACTCGCCCTCATCGGTGTAACCGGACATGAACATGAAGCGCATCTTGAACGTCGGCGACGCCTGCTCGAAGATCGTGTGACAGCCGGGCTCCAGACACGTCGACTGCACTGCGACTGCCCGGAAGCGCGGCTCCGCCGAACTCGCCCACGTCCCGAACAGAGAGCCGAAACTCGTCCCGATGATCCCGAGCTTCTGCGCATCGACCTCGGATCGGGCCGAGAGCCAGTTCGCGAGCGCTGGGCCCGAGGCAAGCCATGCATCGCGCCGGACGTAGCTCCCAAGCAGCGGACTTTCGTACTCGCCCGGCCCGTCGACCGCCAGGACGGCGAATCCACGTTCGAGCCAGCGATCCCCGTAGAGCGCGACGCGGCCTTCCTTGGCGCCATCCATGCCGGGGATCGAGACGATCGCCGGAATCTTCCCGCCTTTGTAACTCGGCGGTAAGTGAAAATAGGCGGGGATGACGTTGTTCCCCAGCGGAATCGAAACCGCTTCGACGTGATGATCCGACAGCTGCGCGTACTTCTCGTAGCATTCGCGCTTGCGGGCGTTGTACATCATGTTCTGGTCGTTCTTCTCGTAGATCGGCCATTGGGCACCCATCCAGAACTGGGCCGCAAAGAAATAGTTGTCGCGTGCCGAGACCATCTCGCCTGACGCTTCGTGTTCCCTTGCTTCGGCTTCGCGGCGCCGCGCCGCCGCCTCGTACGCGTGCGCAAAATCGGCGAACTTCTTGATCCGCGCGCGCAGAGCGGCGACATCACCTTCCGCCTCGGGACCGCACGTCGCCGCAAGCCCGCGACTGCGTCCCTGATCCCAATCCATCCCGTTAGCTTGGATAACCTGATCCAAGGCCCACTTCTCTTCGGTCCAGCGACGGGTCACCGGCGTCGCCGCCGCAGCGGCGGAACCGGATGCCGCCATGGCAGCGGCTGCTAGTCCAGACGAGCGAATAAACTGACGACGATCCACGGCAAAATCTCCTACACTTACGAGCGAGCTTGAGCCTCCGAGACTTCCTGCAAGACCTCCGCCGTGTGCTCGCCGAGCGCCGGCGGGGGCCGTTCCGAGTCGATGCGGCCCGAATCGATGCGGACCGGGTTATGAATTGCGGTGATTTCCCCCTCAATGGGGTGCCGCATGTGGTAAAACGTCCCGAGATGGACGACTTGCTCGTCCGTGACGACCTCGGGCAGGGTGTGGACCGGCGCGAACGGGACGTCGTGCCGTTCGAGGCGGACGTACCATTCGGCACGCGGCGCCGTCGCAAAAATGGTGCGCAGGACGGCGCGCAGCTCGACGTAGTGAGCGACGCGCTGCTCGCGCGAGACAAAGCGCGGATCGTCTGCGAGCTCCCGGTACCCGATCGCCGCCAACAAGCCCGTCCAAAATTTGTCCTGCGTCGACAGCTGAATCGCCAACAGCTTGCCGTCCGAACACGTGAACGCGAAGGATTGCGAGGCTGACACGCGGGTCAGCCGGTCCATCGCCTGCCCGCCCATGATTGCGTTGGCGAACGGATCGGGCATGAAGGCGATCGACGATTCGAGCATGTTGACCTCAACCCGCCGGCCGATTCCGCTGCGTTCGCGCTCGTAGAGCGCGCCGAGGATCCCGTAGCACGCGTACATCCCGGTCACGTTGTCCGTGATCGTTGGTCCCATCAATTCGGGATTCGCCGGGTCCAAGAACAAGCTCGCGATCCCGCTCATCGCCAATCCGACCGCATCGAAGGCCGGACGATCCGCGAGCGGGCCGTCGGCGCCGAACCCGGTAATCGAACAATGAGTGAGGCGAGGGTTTGTCGCGTGCAAAATGTCCCAGTCCAACTGCAGCCGCGCCATGACGTCGGGACGAAAGTTTTCGATCAGCACGTCGCTGCGCTTCACCAAAGCCAGCAGCGCCGAGCGGCCTGACTGGGAGGCAAGATCGAGCGTGACGCTTCGCTTGCCGCGGTTGTACGCGGCGAACCGGGGACTGTACGACTTCCCGCGATAGGGACGAAACGAGTCGCCGCCGTTCGGATTCTCGATCTTGATCACGTCGGCACCCAGATCGGCCAGCATCATCCCGGCAAGCGGCGCCGTGATCAGCGCGCCGAGTTCAAGTACTCTCACCCCGTCGAGCATTTTCACTTGATTGTTCGTCCGCCGTCGACGACGACGTTTGCGCCGTTCATGTACGACGAAGCGTCGGACGCCATGAAAGCGATCGTATTGCCGATCTCGCGCGGCGTTCCAAAGCGGCCAAGGGCGACCGCGCTTGCGGTCAGCTCAAGATCCTGCTCTCGTCCTTTGTAGTAACCGGCGACTCGATCGGTCAAGATCGGGCCGGGAGAGATCGCGTTCACGCGGACCCCTCTGGGCCCGTAGTCGATCGCCATCTGGCGCGTCAGCGAGATCACGCCGCCTTTCGCGGCGGCGTACGCAGCGAAACCGGCGGGCCCGATGACGCCGAAAATCGATGCGACGTTCACGATCGCGGCGCCGCCCTCCGCTTTCAAGAGCAGCGGCAGAAATGCGCGCGACATGAAGAACGTCCCGTCGAGATTGACGCTCAACAATTCTCGCCATTTCTCGGTCGTCAGCTCGTCCACCGATGAACGAAAATTGTTGCCGGCGTTGTTGACGAGCGCTTTGGCGTGATCCCACCGCGCCGCGACGAAATCCCGCAGCTTCGCGACGTCCTCTTCGTTCGTGACATCGGCGACGAAGGCGACGCTCGTTGCGCCGGACTTCTTCAGCCGCTCCGCGGTCTGCTGCAGCGCCTCGAGCGTGCGCCCGACGAGAACCAGCGTCGCGCCGAGCTCGCCGAACGCCTCGCAGGCCGCCCGCCCGATCCCCGAACCGGCGCCGGTCACGATGACGGGTGCGCCGTCGAAGTACAGCTCTTCGAGCACTAACCGGCTGCCGCCAAGTCCATCCCGACGAATTCCTTGTCGGTGAGGCGCTGCAGCGCGGGCATGACCTCGGCCGCAAACAAGCGGATGTTCTTTTCGGTGAGGTCGCGGGGCAGGGTCCCGAACTGCAAGAGCGCCAGGAAATTCTGGAAGCCCAAGAGCTTGTGCGCTTCGGTCAGCCTGGCCAGCACCGTTTTCGGCGAGCCGCACAGGATGATACCCTGCTCGATGAGGCCGTCGACGGTGACGTTGCCGCGGATCTGCTTCTTGTGTTGTTCCATGTTCGCGGCCGAGCTGGCGCTCATATAGCCGGGCGGGAACATCATCTCCGGCGTCTTCGCCAAGAATTTGTTGAAGAGCGACTCGATGTGAACTTGCGCTTCGTCGCGTGCCTTCGCATCGGTCTCGGCGAGGTAGGTCGGCGCGCCCCACCCGAGCTGCTCGGAGGCCGCGGTGTAGCCCCACGTCTTCTCGGCGATCGCGCGATACATCGTCAGATAGCGCTGGACCGATTTGACGGCGCTGTAGTTCTGCAGGTAGACGTACTTGCGCGACGGATGCGAGGCCCATTCGATCGTTTCGAGGCTCCCCATCGACGGCGCCCAAATCGGCGGGTGCGGCTGCTGATACGGACGCGGCCAAACGTTGACGTATTCGAAGTTGTAAAATTTGCCCTCGAATGCGAACGGACCCGGCTCGGTCCACGCGCGTACGACCAGATCGTGCGCCTCGTGAAAGCGGTCATGCGACTGCGCCGGATTCGCACCGAAAGAAAAATACTCGCACCCCACCCCGCGGACCATTCCGGTGATCACCCGGCCTGCGGTGATGTTGTCGATCATCGCGTGCTCTTCGGCCAGAGTCAGCGGATGCTCGCGCAGGCCGAAGGCGTTGCCTAGGATCGCGATCTTGCAGTCCTTCGTGCGCCGCGAGAGCGCCGATGCCATCACGACCGGCGAGGGCATCAGTCCGTACGCCGTCTGATGGTGCTCGTTCACGGCAATCCCGTCGAAGCCGAGCTCCGCGCAGAGTTCGAGCTCGTCGAGATAGCGATTGTAGAGCTCGTGACCCTTCTTGGGATCGAACTCGGTATTGGGCAGCACGACCCAAGCCGCTCTGTACCGCTTCTGATAGTCCATGTCCATGTACTGATACGGCATCAAATGGAACATGAAGACTCTCATGATGCCGCCTTCTCGATGAAGCCCGCGATCGCGCCGACGAACTCGTCGGGCTTCTCAACCGTCGGGACATGCCCGCACTCCGGCAAAATCTTCACGGTCGAGCCGGCGATTGCCGCATGCAGCGCCTCGGCGTACTGAGGCGGTATCACGCGATCCGAGTCGCCCCATAGGATGAAGGTCGGGACGCTGACGCGGTGCAGCCACTTTTCGAGCTGCGGATCGCACAAGCGCGGCTGCCAAGTGAGCTTCGCCGACGTCACCTGATTCTTGAAGTTGAAACCGAATCGCTGGGGATCGCTCTCGCGCTCGACGAACTCGCGGGCGAGCTTTCCGTCGACGAAAAGCAACTGGCCAAGCTCTTCCGGCGAGACCATGAAGGTATCGGCCCGCGGGATCCCTTTCACGCGGATCCCAGCCGAGCTCACCAAGGAGAGGCTGCGCAAGCGCTCGCAGCTGCGAACCGCGAGCTGCAATGCGATCCAGCCGCCGATCGAGTGCCCGACGAGATGGATCTCGCGCAGGCTCAGCGCTTCGATGAAGTCGGCGTAGAAGTACGCGAGATCGCCGATCGAGTCGAGCCACGCGGGATCGTCCGATTTCCCGAAGCCCGGGTGGTCGGGCGCGACGACGTCGAAGCGCGCAGCGAGCTGCCGCAGGAACGGCGGATCGTCGTCGAGGCCGCGCATTCCGTGCAGGAACAGGAGCGTCGGTCCTTTGCCCATGCGGCGGACGTTCGTCTTACAGCCGCGGACGTCGATCGTCTGGGTCATTGCTTGATCCGCTCGTGCGAGTCGAGTCCGGGACGGTACTTCCCGGCGAGAAAATCCTCGATCCCTTCCTTGCGAAATGCGTCGTTTTGGCGGGCGACGTGCTGCGCCGACTTCGCATTCGAGAAATTCATCGCCATGTCCCAATCCATGCCGATCGAGAAGCGGTACGTTTCTTTGGCGGCGCGCAGCGCCGAGGCGTCCTTCGCGGCGATCTCTTTGGCGATCTCGATCGTCTGAGCGCGCAGCGCGGTCAGCGGGACCGCGAGGTTGACGAAACCGATCTCTTCCGCTTTCTTCCCGTCGAAGGGCCGGCCCGTTAACGTATACCACAGCAGATCGCGCGGACGCATGACGTTGATCAGCGAGCGCGTGACGCTCCCCGCCGGAAAGTTCTTGTAGTTGATCTCCGAGAGACCGAAGGTCGCTTCGTTGGCCGCGAGCGCGATGTCGCACGCCTCGACGATCGTGAGCGCCCCGCCGAAGCAATAGCCGTTGACCATCGCGATCGTCGGCTTGGGGAAGTGCCGGATCGTCCGGCCGCGCCACTCCGTTGCGATCCGGTTGATCCGGTCGAACTCATGCGGGTTGGACTTGAGATCTAGGAAGT
>DATNIC010000234.1:0-4370 GCA_035604635.1 Binatia bacterium | reverse complement strand
CGAGCCGCTTGACGACGTCTTCATTGGGCCCCGTCGTGTCGCGCTTGATGAATTCGAGCTTCCGGCCCGCGATCGTATCGCCGTGATTCTTTTGAAACACCGCCAGCGCGGTTTCAAGTTGAAGGCCCGCGGTCGACTGCGAGCCGGCAGTCGTAAATGCCGACAGGACGCCGATCTTCAGAGGCGGCTGATCGGCCGCCGAGGCTGCGCGGATCCCGAGCGGAGCCGTCGCTACGCCCGCTAGGAAAGGTCCACGTTTCATAGGCGCCTCCTATCCGGAAACAGCTGATCCTTCGTGCAGTTTGCGCATCCCGATCATGCTGTCGAGCAGCTCTTCTTCTTCCATTAACGTCGGGCTTAACGCTTCATGGACGATCCGGCCGCGCTCGAGTATGATTGCCTCGCGCGTCAGTTCGAGCGCGAACTTGGCATGCTGCTCGACCAAGATCACGGTCGTCCCCTCATCTTCAATCAAGTGCCGGATGCAATTCGCGACCTCGGCGACGATGACCGGCGCCAACCCCTCGAGCGGCTCGTCGAGAAGCATCAGCTTCGGGTTCGTCATCAGCGCCCGTCCGATCGCAAGCATCTGCTGCTCGCCGCCGGAGAGCTGATTGCCGTAGTTGCTCCGCCGTTCGAAGAGGCGTGGAAACAGCTGGTAGACGCGCTCGCGGTTCCACGGCCCCGGGCGCATCGCGATGCGCAAGTGTTCGTCGATCGTCAGCGACGGGAAGACTTCGCGGCCTTGTGGGACCCAGCCGAGTCCCGCGTCGACGCGCTCGTGCGGGAGCGATGCCGTGATGTCGTGACCCGCGAGGTGAATCGTCCCGCTGCGCGGGCGCAGGTGGCCGAGCAGCGTGAGCATCAAGGTCGTCTTCCCAACGCCATTGCGGCCGAGGACCGCGAGCGAGCCGCCGGCGGGGACCGCAAAAGAGATGCCGTGGAGGACGAGGCCCTCGCCGTAGCCTGCGGTGACGTCGCGTACTTCGAGCAGCATGTCAGACATAGCTTGCATCTCCGAGATAGACGGTGCGCACGTCCTGATTGTGCGCAATCTCCGACGGCGTCCCCTCGCAGAGGATCTTCCCGGCCATCATCACCGTGATTCGCTCGGCGAAGCGAAAGACGAGATCGATGTCGTGCTCGATGAACAGCACCGCGATATCTTTGGGCAACTCGGAGATAACCGCGAGGATCTCCGAGCTTTCGTGTTGCGGCACGCCTGCGGCCGGCTCGTCGAGCAGCAACACGTTGGGGCGCGAAGCAAGCGCGAGCGCGATCTCGAGCAGACGCTGCTTGCCGTAGGCGAGCTCGCGGGTCGGACGGCGAGCCTCGGGTTGCAGATGCATCTGCTCGAGGAGCTCGTAGCTCTCGTCGATTGCCTCGCGGCAGCTTTTCATGTTCCGGTAGAGGATCGGCCCGAGCTTCCGCCGTTGGCAAACGGCCATCGCGACCGCTTCGATCGGCGTCAGGCGCGGAAAGAGCGTGTTGATTTGGAACGTCCGGGCGAGGCCGCGCGCAACGCGCCGGTGCGCGGGCAACCCGGTGACGTCCTCACCTTGGAGCAGCACGCGGCCCGCAGTCGCGCGTAACGTCCCCGAAAGCAGATTGATCAGCGTCGTCTTGCCTGAGCCGTTTGGCCCGATCAGCGCGTGGCGCGCGCCTTGCGGCAAGCAGAAATCGACGCCGTCGACCGCCGGCAGTGCACCGAAGCGCTTGACGAGACCCGTCGTCGTTAGCGCGTGACCGTTCAGCGTCGCGTCCATTTGGTCCGAATCACGCCTTCGAGCCTCTCGATGCCGCCGACGATCCCGCCGCGCGCAAACAACACGACGAGAACCAGCATGAGGCCGATGTAGAAATTCCAGTAGACCGGATTGAGATTCGCAAGCCGGTCTTGCGCGACCATGTACAGGCCCGCACCGATCAGCGGTCCGAACAACGTCCCGATCCCGCCGAGGATCACCATGATCAAGACCGACGAAGAGCGATCGAAGCTCAAGAAACCGAGCGCCACCGTCCCCGTGATCTGCGCGAGGAGCGCACCGGCCAGGCCCGCGAGGATCGCCGAAACCGTGAACGCGACCATGTATCGATAGCCGAGCGGGATGCCGATCGCCGGGACGCGCCGCACGTTTTCGCGGATCCCCTTGAGCTCCAGTCCAAACGGTGAATTCACGACGAGCCGGGCGAACAGGTATGCGAGGAATACGACGACGAGCGAGTAGACGACCGCGGTGTGTCCGAGAAAATCGAATGGGAAGAGCCCAAAGATCGGCGATAGATTTCCGACCGAGAGGCCGTCGTCGCCGCCCGTGATGCCGTGGGCGCTGTGCGCGGCCTCATAGACGAGCAAGCCGACGCCGAACGTGATCATCAAGAGCGCGATCCCATGGAGGCGCGCGACCAAGATGCTGAAGATGAATCCGAGGACGCCTGCGGCGAGCGCTCCGGCGAGCAGCCCCGTGAACGGCTCGCTCCAGCCGTCGTGGGCGATCAAGCCCGCAGCGTACGCGCCGACACCGAAAAACGCCGCCTGGCCGAGTGAGGCGATCCCAGCGTAGCCGACGAGCAGATCGAACGAGACCGCGAACAGCCCCGTAATCAGGACCTGCGCGATGAGCATGAGATGAGTCGGAAACGCAAAGATACAGCCGACGATGACGACCCAGTATGCGACTTCCGGCCAACGCCAGCGAGCGCGCTCCGCGAAAAGTCCCTTCGCTGACGCTTCGTCGGTGAGAGCAGGCACCGGAGTCGTCGCGGTCGTCGTCGCCATTTAGCTTTTCGCAAAAATCCCGTTGGGCCGCCAAAACAAGACGAGGACGGTCACGGTGTAGATGATGAACGCGCCGGTCTGCGGGACGTAGTACTTCCCGACGACGTCGGCGACCCCGAGCAAGAGCGCCGCACCGAGCGCGCCCTTGATCGAACCGTTTTGACCGCCCAAGACGACGACGATCAGCATGTAGGCGAGAAACGCGACCGCGAAGTTCGGATCGACGCTCAACAAGTTGACGGAGAGCGCGCCGCCGAGACCGGCGAGCCCGCTCCCGATCAAGAATGCGAACATGAAGAGCCGGTCGACGTTGATCCCGCAGCTTGCGGTCACGCGCCGGTTGTCGACGGCGGCCCGGATTTTCGCGCCGAAACTCGTCCGCTCGAAGCCCAAGATCAAAAGGGTGATCAAGACGATCCCGACCGCGATGAGGAACAGACGATACTCGTCGAGATCGAGGAAGCCGATGTGAACCAGGCCGGTGAGATACGAGGGCAGACGGACCGGAAGCGGGTTGGGGCCCCAGATGTACGTCGTTGCCGCGACCGCCATGAACGTCAGCCCGATCGTCAGCATGATCTGATCGAGATGCCGGTCGGCACCATAGAAGCGCCGGAAGAGCGTCCGCTCAAACAGCATCCCGAGCAACGCGGCGCCCAACGTCGCTACGGGTAAGGTTGCAAAGAACGGCCAGCCGAGATCGTTCATCAGCGTGACGGCGAAGTAACCGCCGGCCATGGCAAAGACCGCATGAGTCAGATTCAAGAAGTTCATCAGACCCTGCGTCACCGAGAGGCCGGCGGCCATGAGGAACAGCAAGACGCCGTAGGCGATCCCGGAGAACGCGATGTTCAGGAAGTTCGCAATCACGACTCGTTCGGGTCCTTGACCATCGGGATCGTTTCGAACTCGACGTTGACGAGCATCCCGCCCCGCTTCTCGGTTCGCCTAAGGTAAACGTTCTCAATCGGATCGCGCGTCTGCGGGTCGATGATCATGGGACCACGCGGGCTGTCGAGCTTCATGCCCTTGACGAGCTCCATCGTCTTGTCGGGATCGATGTTGCCGTTTTGAGCCGTAAGCACCTTATAGGCAGCGTCCATGACGTCATACGCCTGTACGGCGCCGAAGTCGACGACGAACTGTCCGCCCGCGACCTTGTTGAAGTCCGCGGTAAAGCGCTTGTTCGCAGGCGACGGGTGAATCGCCGAATAGTGGAACGCCGTGATGAGACCGAGCGCCGCGTCACCGATCGCGGGCAGGTAGTTTTCGTCGACGAGGTCGCCCGTCGCCACGATCTTAATCCCGGCTTTTTGAACGCCGGCCTGCTCGCAGCCCCGCAGAAAGGGGACGGCGCCCCCATTGTTGTTCAAGAAAACAAACACGGTGTCCGGTTTGACGTCTTTGATGCGCTGGATATAGGCTGAAAAGTCCACGTTCGTAACGGGGATCCGCGCTTCGCCGAGCATCTTGCCGCCGTCGCCGACGAACGTCTTCTGAAACTGCGCCGCGGCGTCGATGCCCGGGCCGTAGTCCTGGTAGACGGCGTATGCGGTCCGCATGCCGTTCTTGTACGCCCAGTGCGCCAGCG
>DATNIC010000233.1:0-3034 GCA_035604635.1 Binatia bacterium | reverse complement strand
CACCCGCTCGTTGCGCCGCAGCTGTCGCACTTCAGGCACGTGCCATTGCGCACGAGGGTGAACTGGCCGCAGTCGTTGCAGGCGTCGCCGCTGTAGCCTTTGGCGATCGCCATACGGATCGTCTCGCTGCGTGTCAAGGTTACGGTGGTCATCGATCCGTTTGGCCCGGCCGGCCGCGCTACGGTCGCGACGGATTCGCGGACTTCCGGCTGCACCGGCGGCCGATCCGTTAGAGCAGGCCGCATGTGCGTGCTCTGCGGATGGAGCTTGTCCTGGAGCGCCTTCGGCGGTGTTTGGGTGTAGCGGACCTCGACCTCTTCCTGGGTCGTGTACTCGGGTTCGGGTGCCATCGCGTCGACCGACATGTCGGGCTGCACCTGCGCGAGATCGTAGCGGCCGAGATAGCTCACCGCGAGCTCGCGGAAGATGTAGTCGATGATGGAGGTCGCCATCTTGATGTTGTCGTGGCCGACGACCGGACCGTTGGGCTCGAAGCGCGTGAAGGTGAAGGCCTCGACGTATTCCTCGAGCGGGACGCCGTGCTGCAAGCCCAGCGAGACCGCGATCGCGAAGTTGTTCATCAGCGAGCGGAAGGCCGCGCCTTCCTTGTGCATGTCGATGAAAATCTCGCCGAGCGTTCCGTCGTCGTAGTCGCCGGTCCGCAGGTAGACCTTGTGACCGCCGACGACGGCCTTCTGCGTATAGCCGCCGCGCCGATCCGGCATGCGCCGCCGTTTAGCGATGTAGCGGTAGATGATCTTCTCCGCGACTTTGAGCGGCGTGTCGTACGCAGCCGGCGCTTCGCCCGTTTCGTCGGTCCCCAGATCGTAGCTGCCTGCGAGTGGTTGCGAGAGCTTCGAGCCGTCGCGATAGAGCGCGACCGCCTTGACCCCGCGCTCCCACGAGTACCGGTACGCCTCTTTGACGTCGGCGATCGTCGCATTCTGCGGGAGATTGATCGTCTTGCTGATCCCGCCGCTGATGAACGGCTGCGCCGCTGCCATCATATCGACGTGTGCGAGCGGCCGGATGTAGCGTGCGCCATGCTTGCCGCACGGGGTCGCGCAGTCGAAAACCGGCAAGTGCTCGTCCTTCAGATCCGGCGCGCCTTCCAGCGTCATCCGCCCGCAGATCACGTCCGAGGCCTCGTCGATCTGCTGCTGAGTGAAGCCGAGGCCGTCGCGCAAGAGCGAGAAGGAGAAGTCATTGAGTCTTTCCGCCGGGATGCCGAGGGCATTCGTGCAAAAGTCTTCGCCGAGCACGAACTTGTTGAAGGCGAACGTCAGCTCGAATGCACTAGGGAGTCCAGCCTCGATCTTCGCAAGTGCTTCGTCGGTAAAGCCCTTCGCTTTCAGCGTCGCCCGGTTGACGTGCGGAGTGCCTTCGAGTGAACCGGTGCCTTTCGCGAAGATCTCGATCGCCTCGATCTGCTCGTTCGTGTAGCCCAGTTTGCGTAACGCCGGCTCGACCGACTGATTGACGATCTTGAAGTAACCGCCGCCGGCCAGCTTCTTGAACTTCACGAGCGCGAAGTCGGGCTCGACACCGGTCGTATCGCAGTCCATGACCAGCCCTATAGTGCCCGTCGGTGCGATACAAGTGACCTGTGCGTTGCGATAGCCCGCGGATTCACCAACGACTAGGGCTTGGTCCCACATCGAGCGCGCAAGCTCCCATGTCTCTTGGGTAAAGAGCGTCGGTGCATGCGTTGTCGGCCGCACAGCGATGCCCTCGTATTGATCATCGGGCGCTTGATACGCGGCGCGGCGATGATTCTGCATTACCGCAAGCATATGGTCGCGATTGCGTTGATACGCAGGGAACGTGCCCAGCTGTTGCGCCATTTCAGCCGACGTGCGATAAGCCGCACCCGTCATAAGTGCCGTAATGGCGCCGCACCAGCCGAAGCCTTCCTCCGAGTCGTACGGCAACCCCATTCGCATCAGCAACGTTCCCATGTTCGCGTATCCGAGACCGAGCGTTCGGAAGTCGTACGACTTCTGGGCGATCAGCTTCGAGGGGAATTGGGCCATCAGGACGCTGACTTCGAGCGTAAACGTCCAGGTGCGTGAGACCTCCGCGAGCAGGTGCGCGTCGAACTGGCCGTCGGGGCGCAAGAATTTCGTGAGATTCAACGATGCCAAGTTGCACGCCGTATCATCTAGGAAAAGGTACTCGCTGCACGGATTACTTGCGTTAATAAGACCATCGACCGGGCAGGTGTGCCAGTCGTTGATCGTCGTGTCGTACTGGACGCCGGGGTCGGCGCATTGCCAGGCCGAAACGGCGACCTTCTCCCAAAGATCGGCGGCTTTCATCGTCTTGGAGACGCGGCCGTCGGTGACGCGCTTGAGCTCCCAATCGCCGTCCTCGTCGAGACGAGAGAAGAAGTCGTTGGGGACGCGAACGGAGTTGTTCGAGTTCTGGCCCGAGACGGTCAGATAGGCTTCGCTATCCCAGTCCGTCGTCAAGGTATCGACCTCGAGCGACTTGTAGCCTTGGCGCGCGAAGTCGAGCGCATACTGCACGTTGGCTTGCGGAATGCCGGCAGCGAGGGCCGCGCGCATCGCACTGCGCAATCCCGGATTGAGCGCCGGGTCGAGCCGCGCCGCCTCAGGAACGGCCTGATCGTTTGCCGCTTTCATGATCGCGTTGAGATGCTTCTCGCAGGCGATCGAGCCGGCGACGAGGTCGCTGACCTTTTGCTCTTCCTTGACCTTCCAGGTGATGAACTCTTCGATGTCGGGATGGTCGAGGTTGAGGACGACCATCTTGGCCGCGCGCCGCGTCGTCCCGCCGCTCTTGATCGCGCCGGCGGCGCGGTCGCCGACCTTCAGGAAGGACATCAAACCTGAGCTCGTCCCGCCGCCTGAGAGCCGCTCACCCTCCGAGCGGATGGCTGAGAAATTCGTGCCTGAACCCGACCCGAACTTGAAGATCCGCGCTTCCCGGACCCACAAATCCATGATTCCGCCTTCGTTGACGAGATCGTCGCTGATGCTTTGAATGAAGCAGTTGTGGACGACGATGCCGT
>DATNIC010000232.1:0-11567 GCA_035604635.1 Binatia bacterium | reverse complement strand
GGTAGTTCGTTGCGTCACGAGCCGTTAGAGCGGATAGGCACCGAACTTGCTGGCCTTCACCCACACTTGTTTGGTGGCGTCCCAGCGCATCATGATCATGTCGTCGATCGAGATGCCGTGCGGATTCTTCCGAAAGTCGTAGATCCCCGAAATTCCGGCATAGTCATGCAGGTTGTTCAGATAGTTCCTGAACTGCTCCGCGGTCGCATCCGTACCGAGCGCTCGCAGCGCGTCGACCATGATCATCGCCGGATCCCACGAGATGCCGCTCTGGAAGTCGGTATAGATGTTGTTTGCCTTCATTGCGGCTTCGTAGACTTGTACTTTCTTATAACCGGCGGCAGTCCGTGCTTCATCGGCCGAATAGCCGACTGCTTGGAAGTACACGTTCTTCGGCATCAGCGAGCCGTATTGTTTTATCTGCGAATAGACCATGTTGGCGCTGGTCGTCGCCATCGGTAAGTCCGTCATGCCGGCATCACTGATGCCGCGCAGCGCGGTCGCAAAGGGCGTGCCCGGCGCCCAAATGATCAGCGCCTGAGGGTTCGCCGCCTTGATCCGCGCAACTTGAGCCGCGACGCTGACGTCGGGCGGATTGAAATGCTCGTCCGCGACGATCGTGACGCCCTGGTTCTCGGGCAGCTGCAGCGCTTCTGCGACGTCGCGATCCGAATCCTGTCCTGAGGCGTCGGTCGTCGTCAAGCGGGCTATGCGTTTCCAACCACGCTCGCGTAGATAGCGCACCGTGCCCCGCAGCAGATCTTTCGTGCTGATGTTCGCCGAGAGCACCCAGCTGCCCGGTTCCGGATAGATCGCGGGCGTGAGACAAAACAGCTCGGGGCCGTTGTTGAAGAGCGGCAGCATCGCGCGGCACATCGCCGAGAGCATCGAGCCCATCATGAACGGGGGCTTCTTGGCGAGGATTTGGTTGGTTAGCTGAACGGAGAGCTGCGGGTTCGTTTGATCGTCGTAGAACACGAACTGGATCGGCCGGCCTTTGATCCCGCCGTCCTTGTTTACGATGCCCTCGACGATTCGCAGCGTCCTTTGACTCGTTTGACCGATGAAAGCCCCAAAACCAGTAAGCGGCATGATGACGTTGATCTGGTAGGGCGCAGGCTGGCTCTTCACCGCGTGGATCGGGACGATCAGCATCGCGGTCAGCAACGCGACGGTGAGCAATGCCGGGAGAGGTCGCTTCATGTTCATCCTTTCAGACGACTAGCTGTGAAATGCCTCTATCGCCAGCCGCTTCCGCCGGGCTAGGCGGTATGCGCTTCATTCTAGAATCGCCGCCCGAGCCTTCCAACTCTACGAGCCGCGCAAAGTGGTACGATGAAAACACGCGCCGCGATCCTTCACGAGGCCGCATTGCCGCGGCCCTACGCGCAGAGTCGCCCGATCTCGATCGAAGAGATTGAGTTCGATTCGCCGGGACCCGGTGAAGTTGTCGTCCGCATTGCGAGCGCTGGACTCTGTCATTCCGATCTCTCGAGCATTGACGGGACGATCCCCAAGCGTTTTCCCGTCGCGCTCGGTCACGAAGCGGCAGGGATCGTCGAGGAGATCGGCGCCGGCGTGACCGCGGTGAAGCCCGGTCAGCACGTCGTCTTTTCTTTCGTCCCGATCTGCGGCAAGTGCGCGATGTGCTTGAACGGCAAGCCGCAGCTCTGCATCGCCGGACACGCCGCAAACATCGCCGGCGAGGTTTTGCGCGGCAAGACGCGGTTTCGGCTCGACGGTCAACCGGTCTACCATCATTTGGGAGTCTCGGGATTTACAGAGCGCACGGTCTGCGCCGAAGAATCGCTCGTCCCGTTGCCGGATGACGTCCCACTTTCGATCGCCGCGATCTTCGGCTGCGCCGCACTCACCGGCCTCGGCGCCGTCTTCGACACCGCACGCGTCGAACCCGGAAAAACCGTCGCGATCTTCGGCGCCGGCGGCGTCGGGTTGATGGCGCTCCTCGCCGCGATCTGTGCCGGAGCAACCCCGATCGTCGTCGAGCCTCTCGCCGCGAAGCGCGCCCTCGCGCACGAACTAGGTGCTTCGCTCGTCGTCGACCCCGCTGTAGGCGACCCCGGAGCCCAAATTCGCGACCGAACCGGGACGCGCGGCGTCGACTACGCGTTCGAAGCGACCGGCCGATCGACCGTCGTCGCACAGGCTCTTGCCGCGACCGCGCCCGGCGGGACCGCGATCGCCATAGGCCTGCCGCACCGCGACGAGACGGTCGCAGTCTCGCCGTTCGAACTCGTGCAAACGGAGCGCACCCTGAAAGGAAGCTTCATGGGATCGGCTTTCCCGCGCCGCGACGTTCCAAAATACGTCGCCCTATGGCGCTCAGGGCGTCTGCCGGTGGAGCGGCTCATTAGCGGGACGATGCAGATCGAGGATCTCAACACGGCATTCGATTGCCTCGCGGACGGCGAAGTCGTGCGCTCGATGTGCCTCTTCCCGGTTCACGCCGCCGCATGACAGCCTCAAAAGGAGAACACGCGTATGTCCGGTCACGCTAGAATGAGCGGCGGGGAGCTTCGCGCGAAGCTCGATCATCCCGTGATTGACGCCGATGCGCACGTCGTCGAAAGCACCCTGCTCGTCGATGAGTACATCCGCGAGATCGGCGGTCCGTCGGTATTCGAGCGTTGGTCGAAGCGTCCGCCGCGCTACGGGCCGACGAAGATGATCTGGTGGGGCGCGCCCTCGGCGGAGCACACGGCCGACCGCGCCATGTCGCTATTGCCGAAATACTTCGCCGAGCGGATGGGCGAATGCGGAATCGACTTCGCGCACATGCTCACGACGATCGGGATCGCGACGCTCTACGAGCCGGACGATGAAGTCCGTCAGGCCGCGTGTCGCGCCGTCAACACGATGTACGCGGACATGTTCCGAGAAGTCCGCGACCGCGTCCGTCCGGTCGCGATCGTCCCGACGTTCACGCCGGAAGAGGCGATTCGCGAACTCGACTACGCGGTACTCGAGCTCGGTCACCAGGCGGTCATGATCGGGACCGAAATTCGCAAGCCGCAACCGGAGGGCGGCGAGCGGTGGCAATCGATCGCGATCGATGCGCCCCACGACTACGATCCTTTCTGGCGGCGTTGCGTCGAACTGCGGGTCGCGCCGATTTGCCACACCTCTCTGATCGGTTCGCAAATGCGTCGCTCGCCCTCGAACTACGTCTTCAATCACCTCGGAATGTTTGCGGACGGCTCGGAACACTTTTGCCGCGCCCTGTTCATGGGCGGTGTGACTCGCCGCTTTCCGAACTTGAACTTCGGTTTCATGGAGGGCGGCGTCGCCTGGGCCCTCACGTTGCTCAACGACATCGTCGAACATTTCGAAAAGCGTAACGTGAACGATCTGCTTGAGAACCTCGATCCCGAGAAGCTCGACCTCGAGCTGCTGGCGAGTCTCTTCGAGCGGTACGGTGACGAGCGATTGACCGGCGAATCGATCCGCAGGAATCCGTATTCGCGCATGTCCGACCCCAACCGGCCCGCGTTATTCAACGAATTCGAAGCGTGCGGGATGACCAAGATCAGTGATCTGCGCGATCTTTTCTGCAAGAATTTCTACTTCGGCTGTGAGGCCGACGATCGGATGATCTCCGTCGCATTCGACAGGCGCCTCAACCCGGTCGGCGCCAAACTCAAAGCCTCCTTCGGCTCCGACATCGGTCATTGGGACGTCGTCGACGCGAAAAGCATTTTGGCCGAGGCTTACGCCTTGGTCGATGCGGGCTTCATCACCGATGACGACTTCCGCGATTTCACGTTCACGCATCCGGCGACGCTGCACCTGGGAATGAATCCCGATTACTTCAAAGGGACGACGGTCGAGACCGCGGTCGATCGGCTGCTCGGAACCGTCAGCTCGGCCTAGTCGAACGCGTCCTTAGCTCCCCACCCGTAGCGTCTCGACCAGACTGCGAAGCGCTGCGATCGTCGAGAGGGGCGTGAGCTTCCCCGTCCGAGGATTCTCTTCCGAGGGGATCCCCTCGATCTGCATCGTGAAGCGGGCGCTGTCCGCTTCGATCGTGATGCGATGCGTGTTGCGAGTCAGGCTGGGATCGGCCCAGATCTCCAGGCGCGTCCGATCCGGTCCGATGCCGGCGAGGCTCAGCGCGGCGGCCACATTGACGTTGGCGGGGAAACCACGGGCACCGTCGCGCGCGCTCCCCGAGAAGACCAGCAGCGGTTCGCGGAGATCATCGAGCGAGATCCCGTGTTCTTCGAGATACGGCGCTCCGCGCAATCCGTCGGGAGGCTTCCGCGTTTCGATCGAAGCCGAGATGATTTTGCCTTCCGCCGCGGCACGTACCGCGTCCAGGCCGAGCAGCGCACCCGTCGGAACGATGATGCGCGCGCCGCTCTTGCGAGCCCGCTCGATCAAGTCGGTTTCGTCGAGCAGCGCGCCGACCGTCAGCGGCATGAAGATACGTCCGTGGTCGATCGCCGGCTCCGCAACCGATCGAAACAGCGCCCGCGGCAGAGCCTCGACGATGATGTCGCACCATTGCGCCAGTTCTTCGAACCCGACGACCGGGACGTCGCACCCGGGCAAGAGCTTCGCGACTTTCGTGCGATCGCGCGTTGCGACTGCGCGCAGATTCAAGCCCGGTATTCCGGCCGCGATCCGTCGCGCAACCGGAGCTCCGACGGCGCCCAGTCCCGCGATGCCGACCGCTTGCGCGGCCACTCCTAGGCGCGAGCCGCTGCGAGCGCGGTTCGCCAGCCCAAGGGCGCCGCTCCGGGATCTCCGACGACGGAGGCAAAGCGCACGGTCGCCGCGTCGCTGTTCGCCACCGCGCGCATCACGCCCGCGGGAACGAGCGCGAGGTCGCGCGGTCCAAGCCGCTCCATCGCGGTCCGCGATCCGTCGCGCAGTTCAAGGTCGAGGACGCCCTCCAGCACCATGAAGGCCTCCTCGACCGAACGAGCATAAACCGGCGTCCGCCCGCCTCGCGTCAACGTATCGACGCTGAAGCAAAAGTTGGTCGGCCTCACGAGGCCGCCGTATTTCGCGTCCATGACGTACGGAAAGGCGCGGAACGTCCCACCCTCGACTGCTTCGTTCTGAGGTCTCGTATCAGCCGCGCGCGCGACGTAGCGCGAGGTCTCTTCGAGATAGGCTTCGCGCCTTTCCAGCGGCGCGGGACGAAACGGGCTCGTCGGATGATCCGCGGGATGATCGGTGTAGGTGGGCAGCATCGGGCCGGCAGTTGCGACCATGATTTGCAGCACGCAGTCGCTCGTTCCGTCGTTGCGGAAGCCGTGCGGCCGGCTCGGCGGATTCAACACGGCGTCGCCGGCGCGTAGGATGAAGTCGACGGTCTCGTCGCCGAACTGCCACGTCATCGTCAGCTCCCCGGCATGAACGAAGAAAAGCTCTTCGATCTGGTGATGATGAACGGACGCCTTGCGGCCCGGCTCTTGATAGATTAGGCTGCAGCTGAACGCGCCGGGTGTAAGCGAGCTCGCGTCGCCCTTCGGCGAACCGCCCGAGCCGATGTAGCGCATCTGCGCGCGTTCGAGTTCGGGGTAGCCGTCATTCGCCGGGAAGGCGTTCCAGTCCCAACGCTTGTCCAAGTAGCGTCCGACGTTCGCGTTCACGGCGCATCTCCTTCGTCGCGGCGGGTTCTTGCGCAGTATAGCACGACCGTGCTATAAAAGCGTCATTCAGTGGAATGGTGTTTTGTATATGGAACATCTCCCGGCGGCCGAAGTCATCGGCCCCCATCAAACCCGCCCCGCAAGCTGGCCGCCGGCGTTGACCGAGTTCGCGGACGCGCTTGAAGCAGTCCTCGCCGAAGGAAAGCACAGCCTCGCGGCGCTCGTCGCCGGGCTGAACGCGCGAGGATTCCCCGCGCCCGACGGGAGTGCGTGGACCGAAGCGTCGCTGCGGGCTCGCCTCGCCGAGCTCGGGAAGTAGGTCGACATGAACTCCAACGCACGGCAGAACGACGAGATCGAACGCGTCCTCTCACGCGGTCTGCTCGACTTGTGGTACGGCCTCATCCCGGCGACGGCCGTCAGCGCATCGCCGATCACGGTTCATCGCTTGGGCCAAGATTTGGTCCTCTGGCGAGACTCAAAAGGCACGGTCCACGTTCAGGCCGACCGCTGCCCGCATCGCGGCGCACGGCTCTCGCTCGGAAGGGTCGTCGACGATCGCTTGACCTGTTGGTACCACGGCGTCCAAGTCGACGGCGACGGGACCATCGTGAGCGTCCCGGCGATGCCCGGCTGCCCCCTTGTCGGCCGTCATGGAGTCCGCACGTTTCCCTCGCGCGAGATCGCCGGCGTCGTCTTCGCCTACTTCGCGCTTCACGAAGGCGAGCCGCCGAGCGCGCTCGAGCCGCCTGCGGAGTTCGGCGATCCCGAATGGAGCCACTTCGTCTGCTCGGCGGTCTGGAAAACGAACTATCGCTATGCGATCGAAAACGTCGTCGATCCTATGCACGGATCGTATTTGCACGCCGACTCGTTCACCCTCGCGTACGGTCAGAAAGACGACGTGTTCCGCATCGAAGAGAAAGCCGGCGGGTTTATCCTAGAGCGTACAAAACAACGGGGCGTCAACTTCGACTGGGTGGAATTCTTCGAAGCCGGTGCCCATTGGCTACGCCTGGATATTCCCTATCCTCAGGGCGCGGGACCGGGCGGACCATTCCGCATCCTCGGAACCATCACGCCGATCGATGAACGTTCCTCGCAGATCTTCTTCTGGCGGCTGCGCAAAGTGAGCGGCTGGGAGCGCGACCTATGGCGCTTTCTGTATCGTGACAGGCTCGAGGCGCACCACTGGAAAGTCCTCGAGCAGGATCGCGCCATCTCCGAGACGTTGCCCGCCGATGCGCGCGATCACGAAACGCTCTACCAGCACGATCTGGGCATCACGCGGTTGCGCAAGATCATGCGCGCGCGCGCGAAGGAGCAAATCGAGCAGCACGAACGCCTCCCGGCGAAGCGTAAACGCGTCACGGTATTGCATTGACGCGACCGTTTGCACGGGACGTTATCGTCGTTACGGGGGCGGCGCGCGGTCTGGGTCGCGCGTTCGCCGCAGCCTGCTCCGAAGCGGGCGCGCGCGTCGTCCTACTCGACGTCCTTGCGCAGGAGGGTGAAGAGTCCGCCGAGCAGCTGCGCGCTCGCGGCGCAGACGCTCGGTTTTTCCCGGTCGACATCGCGGAACCGGCGAGCGTCGAGCGCGTCGCCGAGTCCATCCGGCGCGACTACGGAGCGGTCCATGGATTGGTCAACTGCGCGGCGATCGCGACCGGGATCGGCGGAAAGACGTTCGAGGAGATCGACGTCGAGACATGGGATCGCGTCTTCGCCGTCAACGTGCGCGGGACGTGGCTGATGACGCGTGCTTTCGCGCCGCTGTTGCGCGCGTCGGGACGCGGCCGGATCGTCAACATCGCATCGGACACCGCGCTTTGGGGCGCGACTAACCTCCTGCACTATGTCGGGAGCAAGGGGGCGGTCATCGCGATGACGCGCTCGCTAGCGCGCGAACTGGGCAATGACGGCATAGCGGTCAACGCGATCGCGCCCGGCCTCACACTCGTCGAAGCGACCGAATACGTCCCGAAAGAACGTCACGATCTCTACGTCGAGGGCCGAGCCATCCGCCGTGCCCAGGTCCCCGAAGACATCACCGGGGCGGTCGTCTTCCTCCTATCGCCGGGCGCGGGCTTCATCACCGGTCAGCTCCTCGCGGTCAATGGCGGCTTCGTCCTGCATTGATCGACGCAAGCGAACGCATCGTCCGCGCAAGGAACGCCCAGCGTGCCTACTTCGAAGCGGGGTCAGGCGAGCCGGTCGTCCTGTTGCACGGCATCGGGGCGCGCGCGTTTTCTTGGGAGACGCAGCTCGCGCGCTGGTCGAACGCGTATCGTGTCGTCGCGTGGGACGCGCCCGGATACGGGCACTCCGACGATCTGCCCCATTCCGAGCCAGAAACGGCGGAGTACGCGGATGCGCTGCTCGATCTGCTCGATACCCTCGCGATCGAGCGGCCGATCGTTGTCGGCCACTCGCTCGGTGCGCTCATCGCCGGCACGTTTGCTGCACGCCATCCGCAACGCCTAAGCGCGCTGGTCTTGCTCTCGGTGGCGTGCGGCTACGGCCACCTTTCGTTCATCGACCGTGAGCGTCTCTTTGCTACGCGGGCCGGCGATTTGCAGGCCATGGGGATCGCGGAGTTCGCCCAAAAGCGCGCCGCGTCGATCGTTTCGCCTCATGCTTTGCCGGAACACATCGCTCGCGTTCGGGACGCGATGAGCTCGATTCGTGAATCGGGTTATCTCGCCGCCATGCGCATGTTGACTAACGGCGACTTGCTCGCGATAACGCCGAACATCCGGGTCCCGACCCTCGTCGCTTGCGGTTCAGTTGACACGGTCACTCCACCCGAGCAGAACCGGCGCGTCGCGGAAAGCATTCCGGGAGCGGCGTTCGCGCTCGTCGACGGGGCCGGTCACGCGGTCTACGTCGAGCGGCCGGACGAGCTCGAAGCATGCGTCCTGCCGTTCATCAGCTCGATTGCGAAACGCCGGTCGTGAATCAGCAGTACAACGCGCCGGCTCTCGAGCAAGGGTTGCAGATCCTCGAGCGGTTCGGTCAAGGGACCGAACGGATGCGCTTGAGTGAGATCGCGCGCGAAATCAACATCTCCCGTTCTTCGGCATTCCGTCTGCTCCACACGCTGCAGGCGCGCGGATATCTCGAACGCGACGAAGAGACGAAGAGCTACCGGCTCGGATCGCGCGTGCTCGCGCTCGGCTATGCGTTCCTCGCCTCCAAAGACGTCGTCGAATTGGCGCGTCCCATTCTGGAGCGACTCCGCGACGAGACGGGGTGCTCGGCGCACATCGGGATCCTCGACGGCAATGAAGTCGTCTACGTCGCGCGTTTCCCCTCACTTCAGCCGGTTGGGACCAACATCAAGGTCGGCTCGCGATTGCCGGCCTATGCGACGACGATGGGACGGATGCTCTTGGCGTTTCGGGCGCAAGCCGATGTCAAGCGGTTGTACGGCCGCGCAAAAATGCAGCGATTCAGCCCCCGCACGGCCTCGAACTACGACGAACTTGCCGCGCAGCTGGCGCAAGACCGGACGCGAAGGTACGCGCTCAGCCATTCGAACTTCGAGGCCGGGATCGCCAGCGTTGCCGCGCCCATCTTTGGCGCTGCCGGTGTTGTCGTTGCTGCAGTCAACGTCTCGGGCCCTGAAGGCGCCGTCGCTCGCCAAGTCTTCGATTCCACCATCCGCAACGCAGTGTGCGCGGCCGCGCGTGCGATCTCAAATCAACTCGGCTATCAAGGGATCAAGAATGGATCTCGGCCTTAACGGGCTCGTCGCGGTGGTCACCGGGGGGACGTCGGGGATCGGACTGGCGACGACAGAACTGCTGCTTGCGGAGGGCGCGTCGGTCGCGATCTGCTCGCGCAACGCGGCACGCGTCGAGGCGCAGGTGCAGCGGCTCGGTGAGCGCTGTTTCGGCATGGCTGCCGACGTCTGCGACAAAGAGGCGGTGGCCCGTTTTCGTGACGGGGTCGTCGGACGATTCGGGAGCGTCGACATCCTCGTCCATAGCGCGGGCGAATCACGGATGGCGAATTTCGAGTCGACCGACGAGGCAGCGTGGCGCGAAGAGCTCGACTTGAAGTTTTTCGGCTTCATCAACCCCACGCGCGCGTTTCTGCCCGATCTGCGCTCCTCGCGCAACGCGAGCATCGTTTATGTCAGCGCGCTCCTCGCCATACAGCCGGAGACGCGGCTCGTCGCGACTTCCGCGACGCGTGCCGGCGTCCTCAATCTCGCGAAGTCGCTCTCGTTCGAGTTGGCGCCGGCCGGAATCCGGGTCAACACGCTCCTGCTCGGCGTCATCGAGTCGGGGCAATGGGTACGCCGCTGGCAAGCGGAACGCGAGGGGGGCAGCGACATCGACCGCGCCACGTTCATGCAAAATCTTGCACGCGATCGCGCGGTCCCGCTCGGGCGCATCGGAACGGCTGAGGAAGTCGCGCGTTCGATTGCATTTCTCGCCTCGCCGGCCAGTTCGTATACGACCGGCGCGATGCTGGAACTTTCCGGAGGACTCAGCCGCCGTGTCTGACCGTATAACCGTCGGAGAAGCGATCGTTCGACTGCTGGAAGGTTGCCGCATCGGCTGCGCTTTCGGGGTCGTCAGCATTCACAATATGCCCATCATCGATGCGCTCGTCGGCCGCGGCAACATTCGGTACGTCGCGGCGCGCGGCGAGGCGGGCGTAGGCAACATGGCTGACGCGTATGCGCGCGTTACCGGCGGACTCGGCGTCGCCGTGACGAGCACGGGAACGGGCGCGGGGAACGCGGCGGGCACGATCATCGAGGCGCGTAACGCAGGGACGCCGCTCCTTCATCTCACCGGTCAAATCGACAGCGATTATCTCGACCGCAACGCCGGTTTCATCCATGAAACGCCGGATCAACTCGCGATGCTCTCCGCCATCTCGAAAACAGCATACCGCGTGCGGACCGCGGAAACCGCGACCGCGACCGTCAGGGAAGCGATCCGCGTCGCATTGACGCCGCCGCAGGGCCCCGTGAGCGTCGAGATCCCGATCGACTTGCAAAAGGCACTCGTCCCGGTTCCCGATTCGCTCGCGCTCTCGGCACCCTCGATCGTCACGCATGCCGCGCACGAAGCTGCCGTCGATGCGATAGCGCGGTCGTTGCGGGACGCCCGACGTCCGGTGCTCTGGCTGGGCGCCGGAGCACGCGACGCCGGCGAATCGGCGCAGCGCTTCGCACGCATGGGTTGGGCCGTGGTGACGAGCATTGCGGGTCGCGGCATCCTTCCGGAAGATGATCCGATGTCGCTGGCATCGTTCGGCGCATCACCTGCGGTCGAAACGTTCTTCGATTCGTGCGATACGATCGTCGTCGCCGGATCGCGACTTCGTGGCAATGAAACACTGCGCTACGGACTGCGGCTTCCGCGGCCTCGCGTCCTCATCGACGTCGATGAGCTGGCTCGGAATCGTTCTTTCTCGTTCGATCACTTCTTGTGCGGTGATGCCGAACGAACGTTGGCTGCGCTCGCGCACCGCCTCGAAGGGGCGATGAAGATCGACGGCGCCTTTGCAGGTGACGCGCGGGCTGCGAGGATGGAGGCCGAACAAACGCTGCGCAGCGGCCTCGGGCCGTTCGCCGATATCTTGGCAGCGGTCGAACACAACTTCGGACCCCGCTCGCTCTGGGTACGCGACATCACGATCTCGAACAGCACCTGGGGCAATCGCTTACCCGTGTTTTCCCATGCGCGCCAGGGAATTCACGCCCTGGGCGGCGGCATCGGGCAGGGCTTACCGATGGCGATCGGCGCCGCGTGCGCCGAAGTCTCGAATGAAGCGGTCCTCGCTTTGACCGGGGACGGCGGTCTCGCGCTCGCGATCGCGGAGCTCGGGACGTTAGCGCAGGAACGCAGTCGCGTCGTTCTGATCGTGATGAACGACGGCGGCTACGGCGTGATCCGCAACATTCAGGACCACGAGTACGGCGGC
>DATNIC010000231.1:0-4821 GCA_035604635.1 Binatia bacterium | reverse complement strand
GCGGCGTGTGTCCGGCTTCGGCGAATTTCACGCCCGGATCGACCTTCGAGCGTTTCTCCTCGGTCCACGGGACGTTCTCGATCTTCTTACCGTCGAAGACGAGAAACGCCGGCGTCACGTCCTCATGAAAAAGCTCGCGCTGATCGTTGCCGAAGATGATGACGACGTCGGGCTTCGCTTCGCGAAAGCGCTTCGCGAGCTGATCGAGGGCGCGCTGATTGCGATCGTGCCGCTTCACCTTCTCCGCATCCGTGATCTGATCGACGAACGCTCCGTTGCGCCGCTTCACGAGGCCCTCGAAGTCGTAAACCTCGCCCCGATAGTAATGCGTCGGATTCTTCTTATCGAACTCGGCGCGCAGGTACCACTTATCGGGCGGGGTCGAGAGCAGTGGCCCGTGGGAGGCGCCCAAGGCGCAGACGATCTTTGCAGCCATGATAGTTCCCGCTTTGGAAGCCGGTTGGCGCTTTCCCTACTGCATCACCGAGCCGCCGTCGACGACCAGGCTCTGTCCCGTAATGAAATCCGAATCGGGCGAAGCAAAGAAGGCGAGCGCGCCGACCAAGTCTTCGGGACGCTGAATCCGCTTCAGCGCGCGGCTCGCGACCGGGCCGCTGCGCAGCTTGAGTACGCTCTCGTCGGGATTCTCTTCGCTGAGCGTGCTCCCGGGGACGAGAGCATTGACACAGATGTTGTCCTTGCCGAGTTCGCGCGCCAGCGTTCGCGTAAAACCGATGATCCCGGCCTTGGACGTCACGTAGTGAATGCGGCTGGGCGAACCATCGAGATAGGTCCCCGAGCTGATGTTGATGATCTTGCCGTATCCCTGCATGCGCATGTACGGCACGACTGCGCGACACGCAAACCACGTCCCGCGCAGATTGACTGCCATCAGCTTGTCCCACTCGGCTGGATCGATTTGGTCGAAGGGTACGCGCGACATCGCTACCGTAGCGAAGACAGCGGCGTTGTTGACGAGGATGTCGATCTTGCCGAGCTCTTCGGCCGCCTGACGCGCCATCGCTTCGGCGCTCGTCTGATCCGCGACGTCGGTCCGGATCGCGAGCGCGCGATAGCCGCGATCGATGAGCTCTTTCGCGACGGCCTCGCCCGCCTTCGAGTCGAGCTCGGCGATGACGATGGCCGCGCCCTCATCGGCCAATCGGCGCGCGTACGCCTTTCCGATTCCGTGACCGCCGCCGGTAATGATCGCAACGCGTCCTTCGAGTCTGTTGTGCATACCGCTCCTTCAGCGAGGCAGGGGCTGCGAACGAGACGAACCTCAGCGCTCGCATGATCCATCTGCGGAACGTGTTCCTCCTCGTAATCTGCGCGCAATGCAGCCTCCTTCCGGCGACCAGCACCGCTGCGGAAATCATCGCGGGGACGATCAGCGGACGGGTCGTCAGCGCACAGGGCCGCACGGGCGTCGGCGGAGCGGACGTTGCTGCTTCGTCACCGTCGGCGCGCTACCGCGTGCGTACCGATTCGTCGGGCCGCTACACAATCGTAAACGTCGTACCCGATGAATATACCGTCGCGGTCAGCGCGCCCGGATACGAGCCGCAGACGTTCCGCGTCGCCGTCCTGCCGAACGCGCACGTCACCGCAGAGGTGGCGATCCTCACCGTTCCAGGCGTAATCGGCTTCGTTACGCGCCGCGTCCAAGGCGGGAGCAGCTTTGGTGAACCTTCGCAAACGTACACGATCACGGGCGAGAAAGCGCGCGGGCTTCCGTCGGCGTCGTCATCGGGACTCGGCTCCTACACGCAGGGCGCCATTCAAGGTGCTGTTGCAGCGGCGCCCGGCGTCCAGCAAGATCCGTTCGCCAACGTGATCCTGCTCGGGGGAAAGGTCGAGGACACGGTCTTCAGCTACGACGGCGTCCCGATCCCGCAAGCCTTGATCGCAGAACCCGGCGGAAACGTCGTCGGTGCGCAACTCCCGACAACCGGCGCCGGATACACGACGATCACGAGCGGCGGTTTGTCGACGTCGAGCAATCAGGGGCTCTCGGGCGAGATCGATGAAATTCCGGCAACCGGCGTTTATCCGGAACAAACGTCGCTGAGCCTCTCGCAAGCGATTATCCCCGGAGGGGACCGCGCCGAGCTCCAGAGCCGTTGGGCAACACCGAGCTTGCAGCAGCGCTACGCAATCGACGCAAGAATCGGGGCCGATCAATTTCAGTACGGTGACGGCACGACATTCTACCCGTCCGAGGCCGCTACGTACGGACTCTCACTCGCAAATCGGGCAACGTGGTCGCTCGCCGCCAACGTCCACTTGCGCTCAGGCCGCAGCGACGACGTTTCCTTCGTGGGACTCGCCGGACAAGCGGTCTACGATCAGTACGGGACGCCGTTTGCCGGTGAAACCTACGGCGCATTCAACGGGATGAACACGATCTTCCCCGGCGAGCCGGCATCGGATGCGATCGTCACGACCCCGAGCCGGGTGCGTGGGACGTACGCCGTGGCCAAGGTCCAGGATGTTCGGACTTACGGCCATTCCCTTGCGCGCCTCCAGCTCTACAGCTCGATGTACACGGCGAACACGGTGGCACCGTTTTTCGATGACCTCTCGTATCCCAACGGCGTGATCTCGTACTTCGGCCAGCAAAGCGGACGCCTCTACGGACTCGGACTCGACGCGCGCAACGTCGCAAGCGAGCACCACGAGTTGAGCTACGGCGTCGAATTGCAGACGCAGACTTCGTATCTCAATCAGATCGTCGCGACGCTCGACAGCCAAATCACCTCGCAGCCCACGCTCAACTCGTATCTCTTCTACGTCTCGGACCGCTGGTCGCCGACGAGCCGGTTCGTGCTGAACGGAACCGCTCGCCTGAATCAATGGCATGCGCTGACGAGTGGCGGGAACGGCTATCAAATCGGTGCTCTCGATCCGCACGCCGGCGCAAATTACCGCTTCGCGCCGCACTGGGCGTTGCTTGCGACGTACGACCACACGACCGTCGCACCGCTCCCGCTTGAAGTCGAGCGGAATGACACCCGGAATCCGACCCCGTTCTCGCCGCTAGCCCCCGAAATCGGAGACAAGTACGGGATCAGCATCGAACATGATGCTCCGGTACGAAGCCGGCTCACGTACTTTATCCAAGTCGAGCACAACTTGATCGACGTGCTGCCGGCCGATTTCCGCAGCGCGATCGCATCGGGGGAGAGCCCCTTGGGCGTCGGGATCCCGACGAATGCGGGCAACCTCCTCGCGCACGGCTTGGAACTCTCGGTCGATACCGGCCGCTTTTCGCTCGCAGCAACGTATACACGCGGGTTCTCATCGAGCGCCTCGCAATTCGGCTACAACGACCTCAACGGGCCTGCGGCCGCGGCAGGCCACCTCTTTCCCGTCGGCTACATTCCCGATTTCTCCGCGATCGCGTCCTATCGCGCGACGATCGGGCCGGTTACGGTTACGCCGACGCTGTCGTATCAAACCGGCTACCCGTACGGGAACGGAAAGTCCGTTTTCGTCTTCGATTCGGTGACCGGAAAGCCGCTGCAAGTCCCCAACGACAATCACGTCAACCCGGGCTTCAACTACTACTTCTTACGCGATCCCTCACAGCCGTTCAACGTGCTCACGAACCCGTATATCGGTTCGCTCGGGACGCCCGAAGGCAACGATCCGAACACCCTTCGCAGTTTGCCACAGCTCTTAGCGTCGATTCACCTGACGGCCGATTTGGGAATGCGGACGCGACTCGTCCTCGACGTGAACAATCTCTTCGGCAACGCCAACCCGACCCAGTTGCAAGGCAACCCGTATCTCATCGGGCCGCCGGGATACCAAGGCGGCAATTCGTCGTACGCGGCTTGGTACGGCCGGCCGTATAAGAATCCGTACACGCTCGGCAACGGCGTCCCTACGAACAACGGGCAGAGCGCGGCCGTCCCGTGGACGTACGGGACGAACGGCTACGTGCCGTCGTCATACCCCAACGCGCGCGCGATCTACGTACGATTGGAGGAACGACTCTAGAGTTTCTCGCGGCCGTGGAGACCCTCGAGATCGAGGATGGGACCGATCGGGACGATCCGCGTCGGGTTGATGTCGTCGTGCGTGAAGTAATAATGCCGCTTGATGTGATCGAAATTCACCGTTTGCGCGACGCCGTCGTATTGGTAGAGATCGCGCAGATAGCCCCAGAGGTTGGGATAGTCGACGATGCGGCGCAGATTGCACTTGAAGTGCCCGTAGTAGACGGCGTCAAACCGGATCAACGTGGGGAACGCGCGCCAGTCGGTCTCGAGCGGAATAGCGCCGAACAAGTACCGGCGTTTCGCCAGACGCTCCTCGAGCCGTTCGAGCGTCGCAAAGACCCCGTGGGCAGCCTGCTCATAGGCCGCCTGCGACGTTGCGAAGCCGGCACGATAGACGCCGTTGTTGAACGTTTCGTAGATCCACGCGTTCAGTTCGCCGATCTCGGCTCGGTGCGGCTCCGGATATAGGTCGAGCTTCGCATCGCCGAACGCGTTGAACTGCGTTTCGAGCATCCGCATGATATCGTCGTCGTTGTTCGAGACGATCCGCTTCGTTTGTTTGTCCCAGAGGACAGGGACGGTGATGCGCCCGCGGTAATGCGGATCGGTCGCATAGTATGCCTGGCTCAGCGTTATGAAGCCGTTGACCGGATCCTTCGAGTACCCCGGACCTTCGCGAAACGCCCAGCCCTCTTCGTCGCTCCGAATCGGGTCAACGACGGTCATCCCGATCGCATCCTCGAGATGCTTCAACCGCCGCACGATGACCGTGCGATGGGCCCACGGGCACGCGAGCGAGACATAGAGATGGTAG
>DATNIC010000230.1:0-2079 GCA_035604635.1 Binatia bacterium | reverse complement strand
GCGGCGCTGCTGCACGACGTCGTCGAGGATACGACGGTCACCAGCGAGGAGGTCACCGAGCGCTTCGGTGACGAGATCGCGACGCTCGTCGACGGCGTCACCAAGCTGACGAGCATTCCGTACCAAAGCAAGGAAGATGCGAAGGTCGAGAACCTGCGCAAGATGTTCTTGGCGATGGCCAAGGACATCCGGGTCATCATCATCAAGCTGGCCGACCGCTTGCACAACATGCGCACGCTGGCGTCGTTGCCGCCGGCAAAGCAGCGGACGATCGCGCGCGAGACGCTCGACATCTACGCGCCGATCGCGCACCGCCTCGGGATCTGGCGCGTCAAGTGGGACCTCGAGGATCTCGCCCTACGTTACCTCGAGCCCGAGGCGTACCGCGAGATCGCCGAACGCGTCGCCAAGAAGCGTGCCGAGCGGGAGGCCGTCGTCGCAAACGTGACGAGCGAGCTGAAGGTGCAGTTCGGGAAGATCGGGCTGCGCGCCGACGTGAGCGGACGCCCGAAGCACTTCTACTCCATCCACAAGAAGATGGAGACCGGCCGTGACTTCTCGACCATCTACGACCTGACCGCGGTGCGAGTCATCGTCGAATCGGTCAAGGACTGTTACGGTGCGCTCGGGATCGTGCACTCGATTTGGAAGCCGCTGCCGGGGCGCTTCAAAGACTACATTGCGATGCCCAAGCCCAACATGTACCAGTCGTTGCACACGACGGTCGTCGGGCCCGGCGGCGACCCGCTCGAGGTGCAAATCCGCACGCTCGAGATGCACCGCACGAGCGAGTACGGCATCGCCGCGCATTGGCGGTACAAAGAAGGCGGCAAGAACGACAACTTCGAGGAGAAGCTCACCTGGCTGCGCTCGCTGCTCGAGTGGCAGACCGACATGCGCGACTCGCGGATGTTCATGGAGAGCCTCAAGCTCGACCTCTTCGAGTCGCAGGTGTTCGTGTTCTCGCCGAAGGGCGACGTGTTCTCATTGCCGGCCGGCGCGACGCCGCTCGACTTCGCCTACCAGGTGCACACCGACATCGGGAACCGCTGCGTCGGGGCGAAGGTGAACGGCAAGATCGTCCCGCTCGATTTCGCGCTCAAGAACGGCGACATCGCCGAGGTGCTGGTCAACAAATCGAGTGCGCGACCGTCGCTCGACTGGCTCTCGATCGTCAAGACGTCGAGCGCCAAGTACAAGATCAAGCAGTGGTTCCGCAAGGAGCGAAAAGAAGAGAACACGATCCTGGGTCAGGAGATGCTCGAAGCCGAGCTCGCGCGCCAGGGCGTCCGGCTGGACTCGGCGCGCGGCGAGCTGCTCGAAAAGATCGCGCACAAGCTCAACTACGGGAAAGCAGCCGATCTCTACGCGGCAATCGGTTTCGGCGACGCCGTCGCCTCGTCGGTCGCCAAACGCCTGAAGGAAGAGCTCAAGAGCGACAACGTCGTCGACTTGGCGGCTCTCCCGCGCCCGCCGGCGCGCCGCGTCGCGCGCAACGCCTCGGGGATCCGCATCGCCGGCGTCGACGACGTCCTCGTGCGGCTCTCGAAGTGCTGCTCGCCGGTGCCCGGTGACCCGATCATGGGCTTCGTCACGATCGGCCGCGGCGTCTCGGTGCACCGCGCCGACTGTCCGAACGTCGCCTACATGAACGCGTCGCCGGAGCGCATCCTCGAGGCGCAGTGGGCCGGCGCGACCGACGTCCACCACGCGGTCGACATCGAGATCGAGGCCAACGATCGCCCCGGGTTGCTCCAGGACATCATGGGCGTCTGCGCCGAGCTGAAGACCAACGCGTCATCGGTCAATGCACGCGTGAAGCGCGAAAGCGCGATGATCTCGATCACCGCGCAGATCACGGACCTCGACCACCTGCACACGCTGCTGCGCAAGTTGGCCCACATCAAGGACGTCCGGACCGTCTACCGCGTGACCAAGCGCGAGGCCCGCGCCAGCGGCGTGTCATCTTGAGCCCTTCGTCTACGCTCAGGGTAAACTCCGCGTAGCGTAGTCGAAAGACAGCTTACGTTCCGCTGAAGGTCACCGCAAACTGGTACGTGCTCGCGATCGAACGGCAGG
>DATNIC010000229.1:0-3876 GCA_035604635.1 Binatia bacterium | reverse complement strand
CGACCGGGCTGCCGACGAAGACCGAACAGAGCAACCTCAATCATCTGATTTTCGGTGGACATGGCGAGATTCCACGCGTCGTCCTCGCGCCAGGCACGGTCGAGGAATCGTTCTACATCACGATCGACGCGTTCAATATCGCGGAGAAGTACCAGTGCCCGGTCTTTGTCCTCTCCGAGCAGGCGCTATGTCAGAGTAAAGCAACGCTGCCGCACTTGAACTTCGATCACCTCGAGGTCGATCGCGGGAAGCTGGTGCTCGATCCGGTCGTGTTCGGCGAGTACAAGCGGTACGAGTTCACGGATGACGGCGTCTCGCCGCGGGTGATCCCCGGCGTCGAAGGCGGGATGCATCTCGTCCCCGGCTCGGAACACAACGACTCCGGCGTCATCACCGAGAATGCGAAGAACCGCAAGCGGATGATGGAAAAGCGGATGGGCAAGCTGATCTCGATGAAACCGGACCTGCCGAAGGCCAATGTCTTCGGGCACCCCGAAGCCGGGATCGCGATCATCGGCTATGGGAGCAACCGCGGACCAATCGCGGAAGCGGTCGACCGCTTTGCGGAAGCTGGAGTCGCGACGCGGTTTCTCCAGCTGCGGACGTTGTGGCCGTTCCCGGAAGAAGAAGTCCAAGCGTTCATCCGAGATGCCGAGCATATTTTCATCGTCGAGAACACGTTTACGGGCCAGTTGGCGCGCCTGATCAAGGTGATCACCGGACCGCTTCCCCACATGCATTCGGTCCTAAAGTACAACGGAAAGCCGTTCCGTCCGATCGAGGTCATCGAAGCGATCGGCACGACGGCTAACGTTCGCAGCTACGCGGAGGTATAGAACGATGGCAGTGGTGATGAGCCCGAAAGATTTCGCGACCGCGACGCCGTCGTGGTGGTGCGCGGGGTGCGGTGACTACGGCGTGTTGGCTTCACTCAAGCAGGCCTGCGCCGAACTCGCGTTGCAGCCGAAGGACGTTGCATTTATCTCCGGGATCGGTTGCTCGGGAAAGATCTCCGGATACTTACACTCTTACGCGTACCACGGCGTCCACGGTCGCGCGCTGCCGGCCGCGACGGCCATCAAGCTCGCGAACCGCGATCTCACGGTAATCGCAGCGGGCGGTGACGGCGACGGCTACGCGATCGGCGCCGGCCACTTCGTTCACGCGGTGCGCCGAAACACAAACATGACCTACATCGTCATGGACAATCAAACGTACGGCTTGACGAAGGGCCAATCGTCGCCGACGAGTGCCGTCGGGTACATCACCGGGACCAGCCCGACCGGCAATCCTGACGCTCCCGTCAACGGCCTAGCGCTCGCGCTGGCGGCCGGCGGAACGTTTCTAGCGCGCGGTTTTTCGTCGCAGCCGAAGCTAATGACCGCGATGATCAAAGAGGCGATCAATCATCCCGGCTTCGCGATCGTCGAAGTGATGTCGCCGTGCGTAACGTTCAACAAAGTCAACACGTACGCGTGGTTCAAGGAGAACGTCTATAGCATCGACGAGGTCGAAGGCTACGATCCGACCGATCGGAAGAGAGCGTTCGAAGTCCTCATGGCGCAGGGAAAGATCCCGCTGGGGATTTTCTACCGCGAGATCCGCCCGACGCTGGACGAGATCGTCCTCAAGGACTCGCCTGCGGTCGCCGGCTTGACGATCGACGCCGATCTCGGGCGTTTCGCCTCGATCCAAGAAGCCTATAGGTAGCTATTTCGCCGGCGCCCAAATGAGGTCGTTCGCCGGTATCGCCAGCTGTCCACCGTATTTGGCCGCGACGTCGATTGGGGGCTGGACGAGGTTCGGCTGAAGCGTCAGTGAATACTCGACGCGATTCATCGAAGCGGCGACCTCGGGGTCGATCTTCGTGTACTTGAGCAAAATCGCCGCCGATTCTTTGTGATGAGCATTGGCCCAGATGGCTGTCCGGCGTATTACGGCGGAAAAGCGCAGGGCGACATCGGCGTGCGACGCAAGCCAGGAGTCGGTGGCGAGCCAGCCCGTTGCCTGGTAGCGAGGTGCGACCCCGCCGCCGGCCCTTCCGAGTATGCGAAACTCGGCTTTCGTCGCCGTCAGGAACGGCTCGATGTTGTATGCCGCATCGACGCGGTGCTGCTGCAGTGCGGCTCCCATTGCCGGGAACGGCAACTCGACGTATTGCGAGTTTGCGGAATTGCCGCCGTTCTTGTCGATCCAAGCACGAGTCGCATAGTACGTCAGATCGTTTAAGCCGCTGACGGCGATCGTCTTGCCGCCTAAATCCGCCGCGGACCGTAGGGGCGAATCTTTCGGCACGACGAGCGCCGAGGTCGGGGTTGCGTCGACGTACAATCCCGCGGGCGCGATGAAGCGGACGGGGATCCCACGTCGTCTCGCTTGCGCAGCCGACCCGATGACGGAGTTGCCGATGTCGCCGGCTCCGCCCGCAAGCGCAGCGACGATCGCCGCGCTGTTGGTCATGGCCGTGATCCGCACGTCCAGGCCGGCCTCTTTGAAGAAGCCCATGTCTTGCGCGTAATAGACTTCGGCGGAATTATCGGCCGGTAAGTTGATGAGATTGATCACGGCCGGCGCCTGTTGTGCGCCCCCCGGGATCGCGCTACACGTTATGAATGCCATCGCCAGAATCAGCAGGACCGCAAACCGAAGTTTTCGCATACGACCTCCTTCGGGTAAAGGAACGCTATGTCTTGGCAAATCGGCGTCGTGGGACACTTCGGCCTGGCCGTCCGGGATCCTCAACGCAGCGCGCGCTGGTGGATCCGCACGATCGGTTTGCGGCGCAAGTTCGCGTTCGAAGGCGGCGTCGTGGTCGGCAACGAGGCGGTCGACATCGCCCTGTTCAAAGGAAGGCCTCGCCCCGAAACGATCGACCACATGTCGTTCCATTTACCGTCGATGAAGGCGCTGCGTGAAGCGCTCGACGACCTGAAGAAGAAGGGCGTCGATATCGAGGACCCCGGCGACGAGATTGGACCGGAGGGGCCGGGTTCCAAGAACATGGGCCTGTGGTTTCACGATCCCGACGGTTATCGTTGGGAGCTCGCCGTCCTCGCGAAGCGTTAGGCCTCGAAAATCGCCGCGACTTTCGTCGAGTTGAAGACGTTCGTTTCGACTTTGTCTGACCAGATGCAGCGGCGCCCGAGCTCGTTCATCGCGCCGATGAGCGCGAACCAATTGAGCATTTCCTGTTGCCCCGATTCCTCGAGTTCGTCGAGCGAAAGGTTGCGCCAGGCAGCGTAGTCGTTTGCGGCCATCGCGTCGTAGAGACGGCGGTCGCTCTCGATGTCAGGCCGCAGACGCCAGGTTTTATCGACCAAAAAGGCGTGCGACCAACTCGATGACGCGACGAGTGCGACGCGCCATGGACTTCTGCGGGCGACGCGCGCGGCCGCGGCGCCCATCTCGAAGCAGCGCGCGGGGCTCGGCGACGGCGGATCCGCCGGCCTGCCGGCATCGGCAAATCGGCTCGCATAGCCGTGATAGCTGATGATTTTCCGACCGTAGCAGTTGATTTGGAACGGAACGATCGGATACGGGAAGCCTTTACGATCGAAATCGAGATAGAGGACGGCGTTGAGGAATGCGTGCGGAAGCCCGGGGTGGTGAAGTTGTTTGTAGGCGTATGCGGTGTCGAAGTTCTCTTCCAGCAAGCCCGCAGCAAAATACTTACCCGCCTCGCGATGCGCGGGGATCGTGAATTCGGTCTCGGCCGGCTCGTTCCAGACGTTGGGCTTTCCGTGCATGAGCCCGGACGCTTTCACCTGCGCCCAGGGTTTGACGGTAAAACCATCGTACGCGCCCACGCAAAACGCCGGGACGACGTCCTCGTGGAAATTCTCGTATTGATCGTCGCCCCAAATGACGACGACCTCG
>DATNIC010000228.1:0-10084 GCA_035604635.1 Binatia bacterium | reverse complement strand
GGCAGGCACAGCTCGCGGAGATCAAGCGACAGGCGGAAGTCGCCCAGCAGCTTGAGCGCGGTCTGCCGTGAGCGAGGTCTTGCGTGTCGACGCTCTCTCTGCAAGCTATGGAGATACGCGCGTCCTCTGGGACGTCTCGCTCGAAGTGGGGCCAGGCGAGGTGGTCGCGCTCATCGGGAGTAACGGTGCCGGCAAATCAACGCTGCTCGGTGCCATCAGCGGGATCGTCAGCGTCCATGGGGGCCACGTCAGGTACGGCGAGCGCGACCTGACGCACTTGCCACCCGATCGGATCGTTTCGGCCGGGATCGTGCAAGTGCCGCAAAACCGTCGACTGTTCACGTCGCTGACGGTGCGCGAAAATTTGCTCATGGGTGCCTATCTGCGTTCGGACCACGAGATCGACGCCGATCTGGAACGGGTGCTGGATTTGCTGCCGCGCTTGCGTGAACGTTATGAGTTCCTGGCGGGGCGGCTCTCCGGTGGCGAACAGCAGATGGTCGCGATTGCACGAGGGCTGATGGCGCGTCCACAGGTCCTCTTGATCGACGAGATGTCCCTGGGCCTCGCGCCGGTCCTCGTCGATAACTTCCTTGAGATACTGCGCGAGATCAACAGTCGCGGGGTCGCGATCCTGATGGTCGAGCAAGACGTTCAGACGGCGCTCGAGTTCTCTTCCCGGACGTACGTCCTCGAGACCGGGCACATGATCATGAATGGGCCGTCACACGTGTTGCTTGACGACGCCGCCGTCAAGCGAGCCTACCTTGGGGTGTGACGTCTCGTCGTCGAGATGATGGATTTCTCGTTGGGAGGTAAGGCAGCTATACCCCTTTTTGGACGGTGGGCAAACCGTCGTGGCTCCACTCCATCCAGGAGCCGTCGTAGACGCCTACGTCGGCAAAGCCATGCTCCGTTAAGGCAAGATAGGCGCCGGACGCGCCGACTCCGCTCCCGCATGAGACGATCGTGCGCTTGTCGCGGCGCAGGCCGAGCTCATCCACCATCCGATCGATTGCCTGCGGGTCCGCGAACCGGCCGCCTTGCTCGTCTATGAGGAGGGCGGAAGCGGACAGGCGCTTCGCGCCCTTGATGTCGCGGTCCCGGAAGGCGTAGGTTTTGTCGCGCTGCGTCTCGAGCAGCTGCGCGTCGCTGCGACCTTCAGCAACGGCGAGCACCTCGGCGCGTGATGCGCGCAACGACGGATGCGGACGCGGGGTGAACGTCGCGGCGGAGAGGGGCGTCCGCTGCGAAGTCAGTGGATGACCGGCCGCTTTCCAGTCGCGCAGGCCACCGGCAAGGATGTGCGCGTCGTCATGGCCGTAGTAACGCAGCATCCAAACGATGCGCGCTGCGAAGGGCGTGTCCCCGTTGTCATAGACGACGACCGTGGCCTCATCACCGATACCGTTTCGGCCCATGGTCTGCGCAAAGCTTTCCGGTGGCGCGACGCGCGCCGCGTACGGCGTCGCCGGATCGGAAAGATCGTCCATGTAATCGAGGTAAACGGCACCGGGAATGTGGCCGGCTGTGTAGCATTCACGGCCGCTTGGGCCTACGTCGACACCCTCCGGAACGCCGTGAGCGACGCTGCGCGCGTCGATGATGCGCACATGGGGATCGCCGAGGTGCGCGATCAGCCAGTCGGCTGCGATGAAAAGGGGTAGCCTCATAAGCGAGACAACGCTTCAGCTATGAACAGCGATCGGCCTTTGACGTCTGCCGCGCGGTTCAGGGTTGAGTATTGGGTCGGCGCGGGAGCCGTTATCGCGCTGATCGTCCTGATCGTCCTGCCGCTTTTTTCGCTGCTCTGGGGCAGCGTTGCTTCGCAACGCGGGCCTACTTTCGAATACTTCGCTCGCGTCGTCTCGGAACGGCTGTACTTCCAGTCGTTGGTCAATTCCCTGATTCTCGGCGGCTGGACGGCGTTTTTCAGCGTCGTGATCGGTGTCCCGATGGCTTGGGCGGTCGCCCGCACCGACCTGCCGGCAAGGGGTTTCGTCAAATTGACGGCGACGCTCGCGTATCTCTCGCCGCCCTTTCTCTTGGCCATCGCTTACGTCAACCTATTCAGTCCGCGCGCCGGTGTGATCAACGAGTTCCTACGCAGCGCGACCGGATCGACACAACTGACGTTCAATATCTTTTCAATGCCTGGGCTGGTGCTGGTCACCGTCCCCCACACGTTTCCTTTCGTCTACCTGCTGGCGTCGGCGGCGTTGGCTTCGGTCGACGCAAGCTACGAAGAGTCGGCCCAGATCCTTGGTGCCGGAAAGTTCCGTACCGCCCTCTCCGTGACGCTACCCTTAGTTGCACCGGCGATCTTGTCGGGAGCGCTGATCGGGTTCGTCAACGCAATCGCGCTGTTCGGGTCGCAAGCGATCGTCGGTCTTCCGGCCCGGATCTTCACGCTGCCGACGCGCATCTATGCGCTCTTCAACTACCCGCCGGAGTACGGCTTAGCATCGGCGCTCTCGCTGATCTTCGTTGCGATCACGGTGGTCGCGCTGTACGTTCAGCGCACGTATTTGGAGCGGAGGTCCTATGTCACCCTCGCGGGGAAGGGATCGCGCCCGCAGCGCTTGTCGCTCGGTCCTTGGCGCTGGATGCTCTTCGCGTTCTGCGTGCTGGTCTTCGTCGTCGCCGTTCTCTTGCCGTACGGCTCGCTGCTGGCCGTCTCGTTCAGCAAGTCGTGGGGCCTTGACTTTTGGAAGAACGTAACGCTCGACAACTATCGCTTCGTCCTTTTTCAGTACGACGTTACGCGGCGCGCAATCCTCAATAGTTTGCTGCTTGCGGCATCGGCCGCAACGTTTTGCATTCTTCTCGGAACGGCGATCGGCTGGATCGACGTGCGAACCAGGTGGCGGGGCCGCCGCTTCCTCGACTACGTCTCGCTCATCCCGTTGGGATTGCCGGGTATCGTCATGGCGGCGGCGCTGATCCAGTTTTGGCTCAAGATACCGATCGCGCTGTACGGGACGCTCGCAATTCTGTTTTTAGCGTATGCGGCGCGCTATGCGCCTCTCGGGGTGCGCGCTGCCAACGCTTCGCTGCGCCAGATCGATTCATCGCTCGAGGAGAGCGCGCGGATCTTGGGCGCGTCGTGGGTCGTGACGATGCGCGAGATCACGCTGCCGTTGATGCGGACGGGCCTCTTCGCGGGCTGGATCTTGATCTTCGTGCCGGCGATCCAGGAACTCTCGGCGTCGATCCTGCTGTTCAGCTCGAAATCGATGACCCTTGCCGTCGCCGTTTACAACTTGTATGAAAACGGCTACATCGAGCCGGTTGCGGCGCTCGCGCTGATCAACGCGGCAATCATCGCAGCCGCTATCTTCGCCGCCAACAGATTCAGTGATGTCGCAGATCGAAATCCGCAGCCTGTCTAAAAGCTACGATGGCGGCGGAAGTGAAAGCGTCGCCGTCGTCGATCTGAGCCTGGCGGTCGCCGCAGGCGAATTCGTGACCCTTCTCGGCCCATCCGGCTGCGGCAAGACGACGACGCTGCGGCTCATCGCCGGTTATCTCACGCCGGATGCGGGGACGATCTCGGTCTCCGGGCGCGTGCTCTCATCGACCAAGGGTGTCGTAACACCCGAGGAGCGCGGCATGGGTATGGTCTTTCAGAATTATGCCGTGTGGCCGCACAAGACGGTCTACGAGAACGTCGTATTCGGCCTACGAGTCCGCAAGATCGGCGCGGTCGATGCGCGGGAGCGGGTCGCTCGGCTGCTGGAGCTCGTCAATCTCAGCGGCCTGGAGAGCCGCTATCCGAGCGAACTTTCGGGCGGACAACAGCAGCGCGTCGCACTGGCGCGCAGCCTCGTCGTGGAACCGGCGATCCTGCTCCTCGACGAGCCGCTCTCGAACCTCGATGCGAAGCTGCGGGAACACATGCGCACGGAGCTCAAAGCGCTGCAGCGTCGCACCGGCATTACGTTCATCTACGTCACGCACGATCAATCCGAAGCCCTGGCGCTCTCGGATCGCATCGCCGTTATGGATCGCGGGCGGCTTCAGCAGTACGGAACGCCGCGCGAGGTCTACCGCCGACCGGCGAACCGCATCGTGGCGGATTTTATGGGACTCGTGAATCTGGTTCCCGCACGCGTTCGAGAAGCGGAGGGCGGCCGGGGCGCGGTCGAGGCCGGGCCATTGCAGTTGGCGATAGCGTTGCCGGCGATTGCGCGCGCAGGCGATCGGGTCGATCTTGCAATCCGGCCGGAGAGCATTCGGTTGACGGTTCCCGGGGGCGCGTCGGCCGAGGCGATGCGGGCGCGCATCGTGGAACAGAGTTATCTCGGCAACATGAACGAATATGTCGTCGCGGTCGGTGATCTTCGGTTGCGCGTGCAAGCGGGCCCGGAAGCCGAGTTTGCTCCGGGCAGCGAGGCCCTCATGTCGGTCGATGCGGAACAGTGCAACGTTTTCATGGCAGATGACGACGAGTCGAGGTTAGGCGAGTGAAACTGCTGGAAGATCAGGGCGGGACGATTAGCGCGCAAGAGCACTGGACGCACAAGGGCGCGGTCAGGCTCTTCCTCTGGGAGAAGTCCGCGGGTTTGCCTGCAAACGCGCGCGGGACGATCCTGTTCGTCCACGGCTCGTCGATGGCGTCCCAGCCGACGTTTGACTTGCAGGTACCGGGCCGGCCGCACTCGTCGGTGATGGACTACTTTGCCCGGCTCGGGTTCGACTGCTGGTGTGTCGACATGGAAGGCTACGGGCGCTCCGACAAGAGCCGCGACGTCAACTGCGACATCGCCAACGGCGCCGATGACCTGGCGGCTGCAAGCGACTATATCCTGGGGACGCGCAATTGCGGACCGCTCCTGGTTTACGGCATTTCCTCCGGTGCGCTGCGCGCGGCGTTGTTCGCCGAGCGTCACCCCGACCGCGTTGCGCGGCTGGCACTCGACGCGATGGTGTGGACCGGCGAAGGAAGCCCGACGCTCGTCGAGCGGCGCAAGAAACTGCCCGAGTTCGAGAAGAAGAACCGCCGGCCGATCGATCGTGCCTTCGTGCGAAGCATCTTCTCGCGCGATCATCCGGGGACGGCCGATGACGCTGTGGTCGAGGCGTTCGCCGACGCGATCCTGGCGCTCGACGATTCGATGCCCAACGGCACGTACGTCGACATGTGCTCCAAGCTCCCCGTTGTCGATCCGCGTAAGATCAGCGCGGCGACGATCGTCATGCGCGGTGAATACGACGGTATCGCGAGCCTGAAGGATCTGCTCGCGTTTTTCGAACTTCTACCCAATCCCGACAAGCAGTTCGCGGTGATGCCCGGCATCGCCCACGCATCGTTTCAGCAGAAGAACTATCTACTGGTCTACCACATCCTCGAGTCCTTCTTTACCGAACCTGTTCCGGTCTATCTCGGAGAGCACTAGCGGCGTCAAACAAGGGAGAGGTCGTATGGCTTTGAAACGGCGAGATCTTCTCAGCGCAGGGGTGAGCGCGGCTGCGGTGGCCGCCAATCTCGCTTCGCCGCGGATGGCGGATGCGCAAGTACTGCAGGTACCGGCCGTGTGGGACCGGACGGCGGACGTCGTCGTCATCGGTTCGGGAGCATCGGGGATGCCCGCGGCGATCGTCGCGCGTGAAGCCGGATCGTCGGTGATCCTGCTCGAGGGCGAGAAACACATCGGCGGTCACGGCATCTGCAGCGGCGGCAACGTCCCGCTCGGCGGCGGGACGAGCAGGCAAAAGAAATACGGCATCGAGGATTCGCCGGATCTGTTGTTTCGCGACCTCACGGACTGGTCGGTCGTCGAACCGAACGGCTTCCCGGATTATCGCTATAACGACAGGGAAGTCATCCGCGCGTTCGCCGACAACAGCGCTCCCACGTTCGAATGGCTCGTGGCGCACGGCGTGGTTTTCGTGGACAAGGCACCCGACGGACAAGGGGGAACCGCGGTCGGGAACTCGGTTCCGCGCGAGCATCACGCCGCCGTCATGGGGTGGCCTATGGTCCAGACCGGCAAGCCGGCCGATCCGAGCGTTCAGGCGACGATGTCATCCGGCAACGGGCTCATGCGCCCACTCGAAGTTTCAGCCAAGAAGGCCGGGGTTGCGATATTGCTCGAGCACCGGATGACCGCGCTGTATCGTCAGTCGCCGAATTCGGGGCGGATCCTCGGCGTCGCGGTGGACAATAAGGGTAAGAAGGTAAACATCCGCGCGCGCAAGGCCGTGGTCATCGCGACCGGCGGATCGAGTACGAACGTCAACTTCCGTCGCATGTTCGATCCACGTCTCACCGAAGAATACTGCGGCGTCGCCGGCCAGCCGTACTCGGATCAGGATGGCTACGGAGAGATCGCGGCGATGGCAGTCGGCGCTTCGCTGTGGGGCCTCTACAATCAGACCGGCGAGTTCGGCGATCCGCTGACGAAGCCCGGGACCGTCGGCAGTCAGTACGGCTACCGGAATCTGCAATGGATGCCCGGCAGCCCGGTCTTCGATAAAGTCCGCGCTTCCGGCTTGAAGGTCGCGGACTGGCAAAACCTCATCCTGGTGAACATGCTGGGCAAGCGGTTCTATGACGAGACCGCGCCGCAGTACACCAGCAACGACTACAATTCGATCCGGCCCTATAGGCAAGGCAGCTATTTAAACGCGAAAAACGTCAAGTACGACCCGTCCAACTTTCTCAACGCCGCGCTCGCCGGCATCGGTGACGGGCGCAACGGCGGGGGCCCGATCTGGGCGATCTTCGATGCCGACGCCGTCGCTCGCGAAAAGTGGAGTCCAAATCCGCCGAACGTCGATATCGCCGCCGGATTCTTCTTTACCGCCGACACGCTGGCTGAACTAGCGCGGAAAATCGTGATGAAATATCAACGAGTCCCCATGCCGGCCGATGTGTTCGAACAAACCGTCGCGCGCTACAATTCGTTCGTCGACGCGGGCAAAGACGACGACTTCGGCAAGCCCAAGCCGCTCTACAAAATTGCCACGCCGCCGTTCTACGCCGCCTGGGCGACCCCGGTCATTCACGACACGCGTGCCGGATTGCGGATCAACGCCAAGTGTCAGGTCATGGACATGAACGGCCACGTGATTGCGGGGCTGTATTCGTGCGGGGAGTCGGCCGGCGGCTTCAGTGAGCATGGCCTGGCCCGGGCAACCTGTCAGGGCCGCATCGCGGGGACGAACGCCACTGCGGAGAGGCGTCAGGCATGAGGATCACCACGCTGCTCGTAACGCTCTTCTTCCTGACGGTCCCGGCAGGCGCGGCGACCTTCACACCGGATTCCGTCGACTTGGCGGCGGCCAAGCGCGAGGGCGTCGTGCGGTGGTATACGTCGACGCCGATCGCGGCCGCGCAAAAGATCGCGAGTGCTTTCGAAAAAGAGACGGGCATCAAGGTCGAGCTGTTTCGCTCAGGCGGATCGGCCGTGCTCAGCCGCTTCATGCAAGAATTGAATGCCGGGACGCGGCAAGCCGATGTCATTACGACGTCCGATCCGGCCGCATCGGCGACCCTTGCAAAGAACGGGACGTTCGTCGCGTTCAAACCGAAGAACTTCGACAAGATTCCGGCCGAAGTGAAAGACAAGGACGGCTACTGGATCGCGCAACGGCTCAATCTGCTTGCGATTGCGGTGCGCGGCGACAAAGTCAAGCCGGCCGATCGCCCAAAAACGTGGAGCGATCTGACCAATCCGAAGTACAAGGGCCTCACGGTGATGCCCGACCCCTCGTTCACCTCTTTGCAGCTCGTCGCCGTCGGAACGCTCTCGAAGAAGCTCGGCTGGGCGTTCTACCAGAAACTCAAGCAGAACGACGTCATGATCGTTCAAGGTCACGAGCAAGTCGAGGACATGGTCAAGCGCGGCGAACGGCCGATTGCGGCCGAGGAGCTCGATTCATACGCGGCCGACGACCGCAAAGCCGGTCAGCCGATCGTGACGATCTATCCGACCGAAGGCGTCTTCGCGATCGCGTCACCGACGGCGATAGTCAAAGGCGGCCCCGATCCGAACGCCGCGAAGCTCTTCGCGCAATTCATGATCGGCGACACCGTGCAGCGCTCCTTTCTAGAGGAAGGCATCTACGCGGCGCGCACGGACATTCCCGGACCGCCGGGGAGTCCGAAGCTAAGCGACCTGAAGCTCATGACGATCAACTTCGACGAACTCGCGCAGCAAGAGCGCGACATCAAGGCGCGCTTCAACGGTATCTTCCAGTGAGCGTCCCGATCTCTCGCCGCAGCGCGCTTGCCGGTGCGACCGCCGCTCTGGGCGCCGGGCTGGCGTCCGAAACGCTTCAGCCCGCGGCTGCGCAAACGCCGCCTCAGATCTGGAGCAGGCAGTATACCGCGAACAAAAGCGGCGTCGCGCTCGCAGTTTACCGCAAGCGGTTGGGCGCGCCGAAGGCCGGCGAAAAGCCGCTGCCGGTGCTGCTCCTGGCGCACGGGTCATCGGTTTCCGCGATACCGACGTTCGATCTCGTCGTCCCAGGCGCGGGCGAGTATTCGCTGATGAACGTGTTCGCGCGCTATGGCTTCGACGTGTGGGCGGTCGACTTCGAAAACTACGGCCGTTCCTCGCGGACCGACGGCACTTCGAACATCGCAAGCGGCGCCGACGATCTTCGGGCCACGGCCGACGTCATCGGGCGCGAGACCGGCGCCACCAGGTGCCACGTCTTCGGCGAATCATCCGGGGGTTTGCGTGCCGCGCTCTTCGCCGTCCAGAACCCCGAGCGGGTCGGCCGGCTCGTGTTGGCAGCGTACACGTACACCGGCGAAGGGTCGCCGACGCTCGCGACCCGCGCGCGGGACCTCGAATACTATCGATCCCATAACCGGCGCTTGCGGGATCAAAAGATGATCGACAGCATCTTTACGCGCGATAAACCCGGGACGACCGACCCTGCAGTCCCGATGGCGATCGGCGCGATCGAACTCACGTACGGCGATCAGGTCCCCACCGGGACGTACTTCGACATGGTCGCGAACCTGCCGATTGTCGATCCCGTCAAAGTGATCGGCCCGGTCATGCTGATGCGGGGCGAGTACGACGGCATCGCTACGATGGCCGATTTGGGGAGCTTCTACCAGAAGCTGCCCAATGGCGACCGCCAATTCGTCGTGCTGCCGGCGACCGCGCATTCACTGGTATGGGGCAAGAACCGCCAGCTCTTTTGGCATGCGTTGCGCGGCTTCCTGACGGAACCGCCCTACACTCCGGTCTGATCCGCTACCGTATCTCGACGAGCGCGACGCGGTTGACGCCGCTCTCGGCCATGACGATGTTTCCGTCGCGCGTCACCATCATGTTGCGGACGACGCCGCCGCCCGAGGGAATCGGCCAAGTCTGGAATTTCTGTGAGACGGGGTCAAATCGAACGAGCGTGTTGGGACGGACGGCTGATTCGCTGTACCAGATCGCGCCTTTGAGATAGGTGATCCCATAGGGGCGCGACTGGGGACCACTCGGCGAGGGCCACTCGGTCGTTTGACCGGTCTTCGTGTCAAATCGGCCCAGATAGCCCCGCGAATAGTCCGAATAGTAAACCACGTCGTCGGGCGTGATCGCGATCCGGCGCGGACGCGTCGCGTCATTGGGCAACGGGTATTCGCGAATCGCCATCGTGTCGGGATCGATGGTCGCGAGCTTGTTGCTGCCGAACTCGCAGAAAAGGGGAATACCCTTCGACGTCATCACCATTCCATAAGGCAGGGCTCTCGGCGTGGGAACGCTCGTCAACTTGATCTGGCCGGTCTTCGGATCGAGTCGCCCGACCATGTCGGCGGACTGGACGGTGAACCACAAGATCCCCTTCGGATCGAACAGCGGCGTGTGCGGATCGCGCGCGGACGGATCGGGGAGCGGAAACTGCTTGAACGTTCCGGTCTTCGGATCGAGCTCGCCGATATAGCCTTTAAAATTTCCGGTGAACCAGATGTTGCCGCCCTTGTCTTCGACCAATCCGTGCGGTCCTGAACCGGGCGTCGGCGGGTGAAATTCTCTGATTTGGCCGGTCTTCGGATCGAGCCGCCCAAGCAAGTTCGCCATGTGACCCGTATACCAGATCGAGCCGTCGGAGTACGCGAGCGGATCGT
>DATNIC010000227.1:0-28632 GCA_035604635.1 Binatia bacterium | reverse complement strand
TGGCGCCGGCGGCGGCAGCACGACCGCCCCACACGGTAACGGAGCCTTAGCAGGCGACGCCATCGGCATCGAGGCGTTTACCGCGGGGCTGACCAACGCGTTCGCCGGGATCGATGTCTGCTACACGAGCCTGCCGCGCGGCGGGACCGATTTCACGTTCCGCCATCCGCTCGACTATCTCGGCGGTGACGGCGGCGGCGGCGTCGGCGGAGGACCGGGGATCGCGGTCGGCGCTGCGCTGGCGCTGCGCGGGAGCGGACGCCTCCCGGTCGCGGTGATCGGCGACGGCGACTATCTTATGGGACTGACCGCGCTTTGGACGGCGGTCGCGAACAAGATTCCGCTGCTGGTCATCGTCGGGAACAACCGCTCGTACTTCAACGACGAAGTCCATCAAGAGCGCATGGCCGTGACCCGCGGGCGGCCCGTCGAGCGCAAGTGGATCGGTCAACGTATCGACGGCCCGCCGCCCGATTGCGCGGCGTTGGCGCGCGGTCAAGGCGCGGCCGGTATCGGCCCGGTCACGCGCCCGCAAGACATGGCCGGCGCCTTCGCGCAAGCGATCGACGAAGTTCGCGCCGGCGGGGTCTGCGTCGTCGACGTCGTCATCTTGCCCGAATACTCGGCGAGCGTCGCGTCGGGGATGACCTCGAACTTCGAGCGCGGCGGGCCAGAGCGCGGGGAGTGAGCGACCAGCAAGGTCGCTCGCTCGAAGACCTCAGGGCTGAAACCCAAGCGCGCGCAGATCGCAACGCCTATCCGCTGATCGGACTCGATCCCGCTGACGTGCGTTCGGTCCTCGCCTCGCTCAAAACGATCGACCGGGACGAATGGGCGCAAGCGTGGAGCGTCCCGGCCGAGCGCTACCGCAAGAACGGCGATCACGTCGCGGCGTGGCGCTATTACTCGTTCGCGCGTTGGCCCGTCCCGCTCGACTCGCCAAAGAAGCAGCGCGCCTACGAGGATGCGATCGCGGCGTACCTATCCCACGCCGGGACGCTCGAACCGCGGCTCGAGGTCCTGCGCATCCCGTTCGAAGGGAAGGAGATCGTTACGTACCTGCGCTTGCCGAAAGCGCGCGGACCCGTCCCGTTCGTCGTCGCGATCAGCGGCTTGGACTCCACCAAAGAAGATCTGGCCGAACGCTTCGCGCCGTTGCTCGAAAGCGGCGTCGGGTTCGCGACCTTCGATATGCCCGGCAAGGGGCAAGCGCCGATCAAGCTCGCGCCCGGTGCGGAGCGGATGTTCTCCGTGGCAATGGACCAATTGCTTCGGCGGCCGGAGATCGATGCGTCGCGCGTCGCGATCTATGGCGGGAGCTTCGGCGGCTATTGGGGCTGCAAGCTCGCCGTGACCGAGCGGGAACGCGTTTTGGGGGTCGTCGTCCAATCGCCCCCGGTCCACGCGTTCTTCTCGCGCGATTTCGCCGCGACGGCATTCAGCAACACCGAGTACCTCTTTGACCTTGCTCCCGCGATGATGTCTTTATACGAAGGCGTCGAGACGCCGGATGACTATCTGCGCGTGATCCCCGAGCATTCGCTCGTCGCTCAAGGTTTCGTCGGGAAACCGACGGCTCCGATGTTGGTTATCGCGGGCGTCGGCGACACGCAGGTTCCAATCGCCGACATCGATCTGCTGCTCCACTCGGGTGAGACGCCGAAGGAGGCGTGGATCAATCCGGCCGGCGGCCACATGGGGCGGCAGGCCCAGGGCTGGCGCGATCCCGTCATCTTCGCGAAGGTCACGACGCCGTGGATCTTGCGCAATTTAGGCATGCCTTCATGAGCGCCGCGCTCTGGTAAGAATTTCTTCCAAGGCCCGCGAACCTCGGCAGACCCGTGGACTCTGCAATCGTTGCCACCAACGCAAGCCGCCTTTTCCTCGACGGTGCCGTCATCGCGTTTCGCCAGCTCTCGCTCGCCGTGCCGCGCCAAGAGATCCTGTGCGTCGTCGGGCCGAGCGGCTGCGGGAAGACGACGTTCCTGCGCTGTATCGCCGGACTGATCGATCTCAGCGACGGCGAGATTGCGGTCAACGGTCAGCGTGTCACCGGCCCGCCCGATGACGTCGCGATGGTCTTTCAGCACTTCGGCCTGCTTCCGTGGAAGACCGTCTACGACAACGCGGCGTTCGGCTTGGCGATGGCCGGAGCGCCGGAGGCGAAGATCAGGGAGCGCGTCGGACACTATCTCGAGCTGGTCGGACTGACCGGCTTTGAGAGGCGCTTTCCGTACCAGCTTTCGGGCGGGATGCAGCAGCGCGTCGGGCTCGTCCGGGCGCTCGCGATGAATCCATCCGTGCTATTAATGGATGAACCGTTCGCAGCGCTCGATGCGCAGACGCGCGAAGTGCTCCAAGCCGAGCTGCTCAACCTAATGCAGCGTCCCGAGGAGCGCAAGACGATGGTCTTCGTTACCCATTCGATCGATGAGGCGATCTTGCTCGCCGATCGTATCGCGGTCATGACGGCGCGTCCCGGCCGGATCAAAGAGATCCTAGAGATGCCGTTCGGCTGGCCGCGCGACGTCGAAGTGGTCCGCGCCGACCCACGCTTTGCTGAGCTGCGCAATCACATCTGGCGCGAGCTGCAGCAAGCCAAACCGGAAACGATCGTTCGGGCCGGATGACGAACGCGACGATCGACGTCACGCTGACCGTTGCAGCGGATGAAAGCGACGACCGGGTGCGCGCGAAGCGCGTCGCTGCCGATCGGGCGCGCAAGCGCCGCTTGCAGTCGCTGGGGATTCAGCTGATCTCGCTGATCGTCGTCTTGACCGGATGGCAGATCATCGGTGAGCACACGAACGCGGCGCTCTTCACCACGCCCATCGCCGTCGTCAAAGCAGCACGGGATATGATCGGAAGCGGCGAGCTATGGCGCTATCTCGCGCCGAGCCTGATCGTATTTAGTGCGGGGCTCGCGATCTCAATCGTCGCCGGGATCCTGGCCGGGCTGCTGCTGGCGCGCTTTTGGGTCGTCGACGTCGCCCTGGGACCGTACATCACGTTTCTCTATTCGACGCCGGCCGTCGCGCTCGTCCCGCTGATCGTTTTGTGGACGGGCTACGAATTCACTGCCAAGACGATCATTATGGTGTTGTTCGCGTTTTTCCCGATCGCAATCAACACGTATCAGGGCGTGAAGAACGTCGACGTGAACCTGCTTGAAGTCGGGCGCGCGTTCCGCTGCTCGGAGCGCCAGCTCTGGGTGAACATCGTCTTGCCGGCCGCGCTGCCGTTCATCATCGCGGGTTTGCGCTTGGCCGTGGGCCGTGGACTCATCGGCATGGTGCTCGCCGATTTGTATACGGCGATCTCGGGCATCGGCTATCTCATCGTCCGCAGCGCGAGCACCTATCAGGTCGATCGGATGTTCGTTCCGATCGTGACGCTCGGACTGTTGGGCGTGACGATGACCGCTTTGGTTTCGTTCCTCGAACGGCGGCTGGTCCCATGGACTGCCGTCAACAAAGATTAGTCAGGAGGCGATATGGTTCGGCGTAACGCGTTCATCGGAGGCCTGCTTTTCGTGCTGTTCGCTGCGGCCGGCGGACCGGGCGACCGCCATTCGTTCGCGCAGGCGCAGCAGAGTTGCCCGGGCGGCTTGCGAAAGATCAACGTCGGCATCTCCGTCTCGCCGCCCAACGTCGTGCATACGCCGCCGTACGTGGCGAAAGCGCTCGGCTACTTTGCGAAGCGTTGCGTCGATGCGAACATCGTTGAGTTCAACGGCGGAACGGTTGGGACGATCGTCGCCGCGATCTCGCAGGGGAACACGATCGCCAATTTGACCGACATCTCGATCGGCCGCGGCTTGCCGGCAAAGCAGATTTGGATGTTCGCGCCGCATCCGCCGCAGTCGTACGTCGTCGGGCCGGACATCAAGACTGCCAAGGATCTCAAGGGCAAGCGTTTGAGCGCGGCGGGCGGCGGCGTCGGGGGCTTCAACTGGCTCATGGGACGCGAAGTCCTCAAGAGAGCCGGACTCAAGGTCGAGGACGCGGCGTTCATTGCCGGCGACACGGCGGGCCGTCTGCCGGGCTTGGTCGCGGGTCAGGTCGACGCCGTGGTGCTGCATCCCGAAGACGTCTACCTCGCTCTCAGGCAGCGGCCGGGCGCGCACGTCCTCGTCGACCTCTCGAAGATGATGCCGAATTTTACGTTTACCGCGTACGGCGCATCGGACGGCTTCATTGCGAAAGATCCCACGCTCCTGCGCGATACCGTCGCCGCGATGATCGATGCGGTCCGCACGATGTACCGCGACAAGGAAAAGGTCATCCCGATCATCATGGACGCGACGCACAAGCCCCGCGATGCCGTCGAGTTTGCCTACAACCAGATCACGCAGAACTGCGTCTGGGCAGTCAATACCGGATTCAATCCGGCATCGACGCTGTGGACCGAGCAGCACGACATCGACGACGGTGACATCGATCCGACCAAACATCTCGCCTTCGATCAGATCGTCGATATCAAGCTCGCGCGCGAGGCGCTGGCCGCGGCCGGCGGGCCGACGACGATCGGAAAGTGCAAGGAATAATGGCGACCGTACCCCGGACACGCGTCCCGTTGCCTTGGGAAGAGCTACGCCACAAGCTCGATACGCCGGCGTTTAACGCGATGCGGGGAACGCCGTACTTCCACGACGCCACGTACGAGCAGTTTTCGAAGGAAGAGTATGCGCGCCGCTATGCGGCGTTGCGCGCCAAGATGCGCGAGAACCGGATCGACGTCGCGATCGTCCCGGGCGGTCCCAGCCACTGGAGCTTCGGCGGCGGGATGCTGTGGCTGAGCGGCCACTGGGAATGGCACGCGCTCGCGGCCTATGTCGTTGTCCCGCTCGAAGGCGACCCCACGCTGATCTATGCGATGGGCGGGACGCATATCGAGGCGGTCCGGCGCGCGACGTCTGCGGCTCTCTCCGACGTGCGCTCGAGCCGCAACGGCAAGTACGCCGAAGTGATGGTCGAGCGGATCCGCGAGCTTGGTCTCGAGCGCGCGCGCGTCGGCCTGCTCGAGATCGATCCGCGCCATGCCGACTATCTGCCGGTCAACCAATTCGAGACGTTACGCAAAGGGCTGCCCGACGCCGAGCTGGTCTTCACCGAAGGCTGGATGCACGAGCTGCTTTCGATCCACAGCGACGAGGAGCTCGCGTGCATTCGCAAGGCGGGTCAACTCTGCGGCGACGCACTGAAGGCGGTCGCCGAACGCGCGAAGCCCGGTGTCACCGAATATCAGCTGCGCGCCGCAGCCGGCCACGCGATCCTTGACGGCGGTGGCGACATCGACTTCACGATCCTGAGCTCGACGCCGATGGCGAACCCGTCGTGCATTTTCGGGAACCCGCGCCCGTCGGGCCGCGTCCTCTCGAAGGGCGACATCATCATCATGGAGTTGGCAGCCGGCTATCGTGGCTACAGCGCCCAAATCGGATCGCCGATCTGCATCGGGCCGCCGACGGACGCGGTGAAGAAGTTCTGGGACGAGATCGTCCTCCCGGGATTCAAGAAGATCGTCGCCGAGATCAAGCCCGGGAACAACGTTGAGGCGATGCGGACTGCGGCGCAGTTTTTCCGCGAGCAGGGTGCGCAGTCACGGCCGATCCATGTTCACGGGATCGATCTGATTACCGACGGGCCCCACGTCTTCAGCGATCACGTCGATGCAGAACCGTTCGAGCAAATCCTCAAACCGGGGATGGTCATCATGGCCGAACCGAATCCGATCACTCCGGACGGCAACTTCGGGATCTTCCTCGGTCACACGTTCATCGTCAATGACAAAGGCTGCGAGTGCATCGACGATTTCCCGTGGGAACTCGTGAGCGTCTAGGCGGCGATGAAACGAGAGGCATTTCTCGCAGGCGCCGCAGCGGCGCTCGGGTCCGTCAGCCCTGCGAACGCGATACCCCAAGCGCTCGCCGGCGGCGAGGCCCTCGGGCGAGGAAAGCTGCTCGTTCTAAAGGACGATCCGAAGGGTCGGATCATCGTCATCGATTCGACGGCCTACATTGAGAAAGGGCAGCTGGCACCGACGGACGTCGTCATCGTCGCGTCGTACGCCGGAACCAATACGCTCCGTTCGCTTTTCTCCCAAGGCGCGAAGGGAGCAATCGCCGACGATGCCGGGATCGGTAAAGACGAGGCCGCGATCAGCGGACTGCGCGCTGCCGAGAAGATCGGGATCCCCGTAGCCGCGGTCGATACGTTGACCGCGGAGATGTCCAACGGCCGATCGTTGGCGCAGGGAACGATCAGCAGGGTGAACGAGCCGGCTCGACGACTCGGCGTGCGCCCGGGGCAGGTAGCGTACGAAGCAGCGCAACTGATGCTGGCCGCACCTATGGGGAAGAGCGTGACGCTCGAGGCGGAGGCCCCGCCTGAGGTACATCTCGTCGATCAGGCGCCGAACGGGAAGGTCTACGCCGACACCTCGAGCTTTGATCTGTACGAGAAGCTGGGTCGCTTGCCGCACGACGTCGTCTGCATCGGCGCGAATGCGGCGCGCGTCTTCGGCGAGAGCATCCTCGAGATCGGGCCGCGCGGCGCGATCGGCAATGACTGCGGCATCGGGAAGAACCGCAGCGCAATCGCCGGTTTACCGATGCTCGATCGCAGCGCGATCGCAGCGGCCGCCGTGGCCGCGTTGTCGGCGCGCATCGGCGATGGGATGAGCACCTGGCGCGACGGCGTGATCTCGGCAGTCAACGCAACCGCAGAAAGCCGGGGCGTGAAGATCGGTATGCCGGCGCGCACAGCGGCGCTAGTGATGCTGCAATGATGCGCCCAATTCGCCGGCGGCGCATCGTAGAAGGCATGGCTGCCGCAACGATCGTTGCGACCCTCCTCGACACGGCTGCTTTTGCGCAGACGGGAAAGCGACTCGGGACCGTCGGGATGATCAAGCCGACGCGGCGGCCCGGCTCACTCGAAGAGCTGGTCCCGTTCTTGCCGCCGGGCGTCGGGATGATTCCCGTCTATCTCGACTTCACGCGCGGGACGCTGGACGAGTTCAGCGCCGCGATGGCGGCGTACGAAAAGGACGTCGCCCTGCTCGCCGATCAGCGCTGCGACCTCATCCACGCTGAGGGCGCACCGCCCTTCATGGTGCAAGGCTACAAGCGCGAAGGCGAAATCGTCAACGGCTGGGAGAAGAAGTACAAGACGCCGATCTTCACCTCATCGCAGAACCAGATCAACGCACTGCACGCGCTGGGCGTCAAGCGGTTCGTCGGCGCGACGTACTTCCCACCGGATCAGAACCGCGTTTATGCCAAGTATTTCACGGATGCCGGCTTCACGGTCCTGAGCATGGATGGGATCGATGCACCATTCGATCAGGTGCAGAACGTCCCAAGCTCACGGATTGCCGCCTACATCAAGAGCAACGTCGCCAAGCAAACCGGTGTCGAGGCGATCTACATGCTCGGCTCCGGCTGGCGCGTGATCGACATCATCGAGCCGCTCGAAAAGGAGCTCGGCATCCCCGTCGTTCATCCCGTGATCGCCCGCGCTTGGGAGATCCAAAAGCGCCTGCACTTGCACCAGCCGATCGCGGGCTACGGCCGTCTTCTCGCGCAGTTGCCTTAGGCGTTCGCGCTCAGCACCTGTAGGATCCACGGCGCGGTGACCTTCCGAAAGATCACCGGGTCGACCCAACCCTTCGTTTCGCGACCCATGTGGCCGCCGTTGGGATTGATCCACGACCACTTCGGGCTTCCGCTGTGGATCAGCAAGTTGATGTCGGAGATCGGGACTTGCGTGTCGTGTTCGCCGGCGATGACGAGCATCGGCTCGACGCTCGGCCGCTCGAGATAGCCCTGCGTGAGCAGCGAGTTCTTCGGCGCGCGTTGGAGCAGTTCGGCCGGCGTGCTGACCCCGTCGTACATCGACGCGATCGCCGGCCCTCGATCGAAGAGATACTCTTTGGTGACGAACGCTTTTTCGAGGAACTCCGGCTGGAACGCGGTGTGGACGGGACCCGACTGGACGATCGCGCCGAAGAGACGCTCGCGCTCCGTGACCGCGAGCCGGATCCCCCAATGGCCGCCGAAGCTGCCGCCATAGACGATGATCTTCCCGGCGTCGATCTCCGGACGCGTGAGCACGTAATCGATGACCGCCGAGAACATCCGTTCGGCGTTCGGCCCGATCTTGATCGGCGCTTCTCCGGTCCCGGGCATGTCGAAGCCGAACGAACCGATCCCCGTCGAGAGCAGCACGCCGAAGCGTTCGATCATATCTTCCTTGCGGCTATCGAGTCCGCCGATCGCGACGATCAGCGGAACTTTTCCCTCGACATTTTTCGGCAGACGGAGATAGCCGACGATCTCTTTGCCTTCAAAGGGGATGCGCACCACTTCTAGCGGCGGATCGAGGGACTGCGCCGCTGCCAGAAACGCGTCGAGCGCCTTGCGGTAGGCGCGCTCTTTCCCCGCGCCGATCGGCACGGGCCAGCGCGCGAACGAGTAGTAGCGCCAGGCCTGCATGAACGCCGTGCGAGCATCGGCCGAGCCTTGCGGCGACGACTTTCCTTTTTCAACGTAGCGATCGCCGATCGCGGACCAGGCGGCGGCCCACTCATCGCGGTCGAGGGAGTGAACCTTGGAGAGCGCCTCACGTACTTCGTCCGGGACGAGACCGGCGAGCGGGTAGCCGTTGCGGTCGGCGCGCGCTTGCGCTTCTGCCTTGAGTTCCTCGAGGGTGCGCGTGATCGGGAAAAGGTCGGCGGCATTCATGACGATTCTCTCCTAACGACGAACGCCTGCCGGCGCGAGAAACTCGATGACCGTTTCGTTGAAGTGCTCCGCCTGCTCGATGTTCGGACAGTGCCCGCAACGATCGAAGACGATCAGGCGGGCATCCGGGATACGCTGCGCCACCTCATCGGCATAACCGGGAAGCCGCAGCTTGTCGTTTCCCCCCGCGATCACGAGGGTCGGGAACGGGATTTTTTCGTATGCGACGGTGTCCGGCTGACCGAAGTGCGTCCGCGCCGGCTCCGTCGGCCGGCGAAAGCGCGCCGCGGCCGTGCATTCCCACGCGCCCGGCAGCAAGCTCGATTCGTGCCGCCGGCGCACGTACTCGTCGTCGGCAGGCCATTTCGGATCGAAGAACATCGCTCCGACGATGCGGCGCATCCCTTCGATCGTGCAATCATAGTCCAAGAGTGCGCGGCGATACTCGTTGTCCGGCGAAAACCCGCCGCCGCTTGCCAGGATCATCCGGCGGAAGGGAAACTGCGGCGGAGAGGCGCTCGCGGCCCGCGCGATGATCCCGCCCGACATCGAGTTGCCGATGAAGTCGGCCTCGGTAATCTCGATGACCTCGAGAAAACGCTGCAGGTGGCGAACCATGCGCGCCCGTCCGTCGACGAAGTCGTGCAGCTTGTCGGTCCGGCCGAACCCCAGCCAATCCGGCGCGACGACGTGAAAGTGCTCCGAGAGCGCTCCGATGTTGTGCTCCCAGCTGAGCTCGGCGCAGCCGCCGAATTCGCCGCTGTGCAGCAGCACGACGGTCGAACCGTCTCCGGCCTCCAAGTAGTGCGTGCGGATCCCATCGACGTCGACGTACACGGCTATGCAGCGACGGCCAAGCGCAGTTCTTTGAGCCGCGGGTAGACCTCGGTTGCAAAGAGCTTGATGCCGCGTACCGTCTCGTCGTGCTCGAGGAATCCGGCCTGCCCCATGATCAGCAGATGCCCGTACCCGCCGACGCTCTCGTAATGCCGGCGAATCTGCTGATAGACCGTCTCCGGGCTGCCGGCGAAGACGATCGCTTCCTCGATGCAGGTCTCGAGCGGAGAACTGCGGTCGAACGCCGTCGCTGCGCCGCGTAGGAGTTTCGCAGTCGTTTGCGGCGATGCGTATCCCGGCGGATTCTTGAACTGCGGCGGGACCTTGTTCGAGTGCAAGTACCACAGAAGTTTTTCCGCTCCGGCAAAGCCCTCTTCGTCCGTCTCGCCGGTGTAAATGAGCGCCGCATAGGCCAAACGGTCTTCGTTCATCGGAAGGCCGAGCTCGCGCCGCCGATTGCGGTAGGTGTCGAAGATCACCTTCGTCTCTTTGTAACCGGTCAAGAACGTCGCCGCGACGTGTCCGAGCTCCGCGTTCCATACGATTTGATGCGGACTCTTGACGGTGATCCAGATCGGCGGATGCGGTTGCTGATACGGGCGCGGCCAGATATTGACCTGACGATGATGAAAGTATTTGCCTTCCCAGTTGAAGGGACCGTCGTGCGAAGTCCATGCCTTCACGATCAAGTCGTGCGCTTCGCGCATGCGCTCTTCCATGTGCACAGGCTTGCTGTTGACCGCCGAGATCTCGAACGGAACGCCGCGAACGAAACCGCACTCGAGCCGCCCGCGGGAGTAGTTGTCGATCATCGCCATCTCTTCGGCGAGGCGCACCGGATCGCGCCGGTTTGCGATGGGGCTGCCGAGGATGAGGATGCGCGCGTTTTTCGTAAGCTGCGCAAGGGCCGCGGCGACGACCGCCGCTGAGGGATTGAGGTTTGTGGCTGTCTGGTGATGCTCGTTGATCATCACCTCGAGGCCCATTTCGTCCGCACATTGCCACTCTTCGAGATAGCGGTCGTAGAGCGCCGCGCCGACCTTCGGATCGTAATAACGGTTGGGCAGGTTCACCCGGATCGACTCATACGTTGCCGGATCGGGGAGATAGGGGTAAGCGTTTTCGCTGAAATACCAAGCCCGCATGGCGCAGCTCCTAAACCGTTGAGAGGGCTCTTAAGAATTCCTCGATCATGGCGTCCAAACGTGCTGCAGCTTCGGCTCCCAGATCGAGTGCTCCGTCCGGTTCGGTCACGAATTCTTTGTCGGTTGCGAAGAAGCCGGCGAGGGTGATGCTTGGGAAGAGGCTCGCGAGGACCGGTTTGAGCGCGAAGTCGAGGGCCAGCGCATGCGACGGCGCTGCTGCCGTCACGATCGGGAATGCGACCTTGCCGCGTAAGGCTGCCTCCGGAAGGACGTCCAAAAAACATTTGAGCAGGCCCGTGTACGCCGCTTTGTAAACCGGCGTCGCGACGACCACGCCGTTTGCGCGCGCGACCGCCGCGAGCGCGGGAGCAAGCGCCGCCGAATCTCGTGCGCCGCCAAGAAGATCGCTCGCCGGAAGTTCGCGGACCTCGATCGTGCTCGCCGCGATGCCCGCTCGTTCTGTCCCGGCAATGATGCGCCTGAAGAGGGAAGCCGAGCGCGTTGATCTTGAGGGACTTCCCGCAATGAGGACGATCTCGTGAGGCATCGATGAGAGTACTCCGGGTACGGTGCGACGAATGCGCGGCCTGCGATGGTAGTCAGTCAGCGCCATATCGCAGGGGCACTCAGCGGTATCCTGCTTGCGATCTTGCTCGGTGCACTCGACGCCACGATCGTCGTTCCCGCGCTGCCCGTGATGGCGGTAGATTTCAAAGGTCTCGAGCACCTCTCGTGGGTGGTGGTCGCCTATCTGCTCACGGCGACGGCGCTCACGCCGATCTACGGCAAGCTGAGCGATATCTACGGGCGCGGGCGGCTGCTTCAGATTGCAATCGCCCTTTTCGTTCTCGCGTCGGTCTTCTGCGCTTTGGCGCAGACGTTGCCGCAACTCGTCGCTGCCCGCGCGTTGCAAGGCGCGGGCGGGGGCGGCCTCTTCGTGATGGCACAAGCGATGATCGCCGACTTCATCTCGGCGCGTGAGCGCGGCCGCTTTCAGGTCTACACCGCCACCATGTGGGCGTTGGCTTCCATCGCCGGGCCGCCGGTCGGCGGTTGGTTCGTCGATCACTTGAGTTGGCGTTGGGTGTTCTGGATCAATCTGCCGCTCGGCTTCATCGCATTCGTTTTGTGCCGTCGCGCGGCCGCCAGGCTGCACGTCGAGCACCACAAGACGTCGATCGACTACGCCGGGGCGCTGCTCTTGGCCGCGGCAGTGACCGGGCTGTTGCTCGTCTTGACGTGGGGCGGGATCACTTATCCGTGGATCTCCCCGATGATCGTCGGGACGCTCGCTGCCTCGACGGCGATCTTCGCCGTTTTCATCGCCCTCGAACGGCGAATCGCCGAGCCGCTCTTGCCGGCGCGCATCTATGCCAACGGCGTTATCGCCGTGACGAGCGCGATCGGTTTCCTGACGTCGGTGCTCATGGTCGGTTCCATCGTGATGTTTCCGGTTTTTTTCGAGCTCGTGATGGGATTCAATGCGGGGAACGCGGGGATCTTGCTCGTCCCTCTGCAGAGCGGCGTGACGGTGACGTCCTACGCCGCCGGAATATTCATGCGGAGAACGGGAAGATATAAGCTGATCCCTCCCGTCTCGCTGACGGCCGCCGTCGCCGGGTCCTTGCTGCTTGCGACGATCGGTGCGACGACGAATCCCATCGTGACGATGCTCTACTCCGCGGTGCTGGGGCTCGGCATCGGAGCAAGCTTTCCCGTCGTCACGATCGCCGCGCAGAATGCGGCCGACCAGCGCGATCTCGGCGTCGCGACATCGATGGTCACGTTCTCGCGGCAGCTCGGAGGCGCGTTCGGCGCCGCCATGTTTTGGTCGATCATCCTCGGTGTCATGTCCGGAGATTTGCACGGCAGCGGGATGGAGGCGGCACGCAAGGCTCTGCTCAGCGGTGGCCGTGCCGCGCTCGAGCAGCTCCCCGCGAGCGGGCGCGACGCGATCATCGACGCCCTCGTACACGGGTTCCATGCCGCCTTCGTGGCCGCTGCGGCAATCTCGCTGCTGGCGATCGCCTTCAGCCTGATGTTAAAGGAAGAGCCTTTGAGCGCCGTGCCGCGCGGCCATGTTGCGCCGGTGCAGCGCCTCGACGCATGATCGGTCGGAACCCCCACGGAAGACTTGGGAGATGAAACCGGTCAAAGTCGGGCTCCTCGGCATCGGGACCGTCGGGAGCGGAACCTTCCACGTCCTCGAGCGCAACCGCGAAGAGATCACGCGTCGCGCCGGGCGCCGGATCGAGATCGCCTGGGTTGGAGCGCGAAACCTCGAGCGTGCCAGGTCGGTCGTCGGGCAGAAGATCCCCGTTACCGGCGACGTCATGAAGGCCGTAACCGATCCCGAGATCGATATCGTCGTCGAAGTCATCGGTGGGACGACTGCCGCGAAGGATTTGATCCTCGCGGCGATCGAGCACGGCAAGCACATCGTGACCGCAAACAAGGCGCTGCTCGCGACGCACGGCAACGAGATCTTCGCCGCGGCGAGCAAACGCGGCGTGATGGTCGCCTTCGAAGGCGCCGTCTCGGCGTGTATCCCGATCATCGACGTGCTGCGCGAAGGGCTTGCGGCAAACCGGATCGAGTGGATTGCCGGGATCATCAACGGTACGAGTAATTTCATCCTCTCAGAGATGCGCGCGAAGGGTCTCTCTTTCGAGACGGTCCTCAAAGAAGCGCAGCGTCTGGGCTACGCCGAGGCTGATCCGACGTTCGACGTCGAAGGCATCGATGCGGCGCACAAGCTGACGCTGCTCTCTGCGATTGGATTCGGCATACCCGTGCAGTTCGAGCGCGCGTACATCGAGGGGATCAGCAAACTCACCGACAAGGACATCACCTACGCAGAAGAGCTCGGCTATCGTATCAAGCTGCTCGGGATCACGCGACGCGCGCCGGGCGGGATCGAGTTGCGCGTCCATCCGACCTTGATCCGTTCCGAACGCTTGATCGCGAGCGTCGAAGGCGCGATGAACGCGATCTTGGTCAAAGCCGACGCAGCCGGCGTGACGATGTACTACGGGGCGGGGGCGGGCTCGGAGCCGACGGCATCGGCCGTCATCGCCGATATCATCGAGGTGACGCGTTTGATGGAAGCCGAACCCGAAGAGCGCGTCCCCTACTTAGCCTTCCAGTCCGACGCGCTGGCCGATACGCGGATCCTGCCGATGGCCGAAGTCGAGACGGCGTATTACCTGCGGGTCCGCGTCGTCGATCAGGTCGGCGTTCTCGCCGATCTGGCGCGGACGCTGGCCGATGCGGGGATTTCGGTCGACAAGATGCTGCAGCAAGGGGCCGGCGACAAGGAGAATGAGACCGATATCGTGATCGTGACGCATCGGACCCGCGAGGGCAACTTCGACGCTGCGCTCGCCAACGTGTTGCGTCTTCCCGCTGTGCGTCCCGAATACGCGCGCATCCGGATCGAGGAGCTTAACTGAGCAAGAACTCGAGCGAATGCCGGTTGAACGTCGGCGCGTCCTCGAACTGCGGCCAGTGTCCGCAATTCTCCATCACGACGAGCTGGGCGTTGGGGATCTCGCGAGCGAAGCGCTGACCGACTTCGACGGCGCCGGTCGGGTCGTGCGACGTCCACACGACGAGCGTGGGCGCCGAAATCCCATGCAGCTGATCGTCGTCGAAAAGGTTGCGTGCGCGCGGCTCGGGGTCTTGCAGGCACATGATGTGCTCCATCGCGCGCTCGAATCCGAGTTGCTGATAGATCCGCAAGCGCGTCTCGACGAGATCGCCGGTGACGCTCTTAGGATCGTGCATGAGCCACTCGAGTCTCTTGCGGACGCTCTCGTAACTCGCATCGCGGACGGCTTGTAGACTCAGTTCTTTCAGGCGCGCCATGACCTTGACGTCCATCGTCAAGCCGCCTGCGGTGTTGAGGACGAGCTTTGCCGTCCGATCGGGGTGCGCGAGCGCGAACTTCCCGGCGACCCAGCCGCCGAGCGACTCGCCGGAGAGGTGGACGCGCCACGCTCCGACCGCATCACAGAACTCGCGCAGGTGCGAGACGTAGTCGAGGAGTTCGTAGTCGTGATCCGGTTTGTCGGTGTATCCGTGTCCCAGCATGTCGATCGCGAAGACGCGAAAGTGTGCAGCGTGCGCGAGGATGTTACGCTGATACGCTTCGAGATGGCCGCCGCTTCCGTGCAAGAAGATCAGCGTCTCCGGTCCGCTGCCCGCCTCTAGGACGCGCGTCCGGGTCGTACCGGCCCAGACGTAGTGCAGGCGAAATTGATCGGCGCAAAGCTCGGGCCACAGCATCATGGCGTCGGAGTTCCCGGGACGCGGCTTGCGAACCCTTTCGGCAAATTCTCTAAACCAGGACAAAGTGTGCCATCACGACGATGATCGCGATCTGCATGACTCCCTGTACGCCGGCCAGGATAATGTTAACGCGGTTAATGCGAACGATTCGTTCGCGGTCGGGTGACGGGCGCTGGAGCTCGAGCCAAATGCGCACGCTATTTGGCAGGATGACGAATAGTCCCTGAACCGTCAATAGCGTGACTAAGATTAGTGCCGCAACGACCCAAGGAAACTGCGGATGCGAACGGTTGAGCATTCCGAGCCACGCCGCAAGATACCAGCCCGCGGTTCCGGCCGTCAACGAGACCATCGGGAAGTACAGAAGCGTCTTTGGGACGAGGTAGCCGACGACGGCGGCCCTCTGCGGCAGATCGAGGCGCCGCAGCGTGGGCCCGAGGATAAAGCCGAGAAAGAGGTCGGCGCCTGTCCAGAGCGCGCCCGAAAGGACGTGAATCCAGTTGAGGAGATACAAGCTGTGGATCGCGAGCGCGACGATCATCACGACCGGAAACGCGAGCGCCCACCACGTGACTTGGCGATGCAGCGGCACGTCGAGTTGCTTTTAAATCGTTGTGTGAAGTCCTCGGGAGAGCGGACGAATGAGCGGAAGATTGGCGGGGAAAGTCACGATCGTCACGGGTGCGGCGCAAGGAATCGGCGCTGCGTACGCGCGGGCCTTGGCCGCGGAGGGTGCCCGCTTGATGCTCTGCGACGTTCAGCCGGCGGACGAGGTGGCGCGCGAGATCGAGGCCGGCGGCGGCGAGGCTGCCGCCTGCGTTGCCGACGTCACGGATGCGCGCGCGGTTGCCGAGATGGTCCAACAAACGGAGCGCCGGTACGGCGGCGTCCACGTCCTAGTGAACAACGCAGCGCTTTTCGGCACGCTCAAGCTGCAGCCGTTCACGGAGATCCAATCGGAGGAGTGGGATCGCGTCATGGCCGTCAACACGCGCGGACCGTTCGAATGCGTAAAGGCGGTCGTTCCGGCGATGCGCCGTCAAAAGTACGGCAAGATCGTTAACATCGCTTCCGGTACGCTCTTCAAAGGGACGACGCACCTCATGCACTACGTCGCTTCGAAAGGAGCGGTCGTCGCCATGACGCGGGTCATGGCGCGCGAGCTGGGTGAAGACCGGATCTGCGTCAATTGCATCGCGCCGGGGCTGACGATGAGCGAAAACGTCCGGCGCATGTACGGCAAGCAAGGAGAGTACGGCGCCCTGCACAGCACCGGGACGGTGAACAGCCGGTGCTTCAAGCGAGAAGAAGTTCCCGAGGACATTACCGGAGCGCTCGTCTTTCTTGCCTCGGCCGAGAGCGACTTCATCACCGGACAGACGCTCTTGGTCGACGGAGGATCCGTCCTCCATTGATTAGCGGCCCGCGAAGAGCGCGTTGAGCTCGGCCGGCGCGATGCGCTGCGCCGCGAAGCCGAAGGTGCCGCGATCGCGCACCTCGAGCGCAGCGGCGCGGAACATCGCAAGCGCGTAGGCGGCCGGGCTCGATCCGGTGCTGATGCGTTTGACGCCCAGCCGCGCAAGCGTCGCCACGTCGGGCGTCTTTGCGCCGGCCAGGATGTTGAGGGGCAGCTCGATCGCCGCCGCAAGTTTTCCGATCGTCTCCGCATCGGTGACGAATGGGACGAAGATCGAGTCGGCCCCGGCAGCCGCGTAGGCTTCGGCGCGTTCGGTCGCTTCGCGAAAGCGCGATTGGGCCGTCCCCGCTTCCTCGTGATAGACATCGGTTCGCGCGTTGATGACGAGCGGGACGCCGATTGCATCGGCGGTGCGGCGAATCGCCTTGATCCGCTCGGACGCAGTCGCAACGTCGATGAGCGGGCGACCCGGATCGTGGGAGGCATCCTCGAAATTGAGCCCGACTGCTCCGGCTTCGATCGCGCCGCGGGCCGTCGCGATCGCATCATCGATTTCGGAGCCGTATCCGCCTTCGAGGTCGGCCGTTACCGGGAGCGAGACGGAGCCGGCGATCGCGGCAACGCGTTCGAGCATCGTTTCCCTGGTGATGCGCTCTCCGTCGGGAAAGCCTGCCGAGAACGCGATCCCGCCACTCGACGTCGCGACGGCCGGAAATCCGAGCGACTCGACGATGCGGGCGCTCGCGGCGTCCCAAGCGTTGACGAAGACGAGCGGTTCGCTGCGATGGTGAAGTTCGCGCAGCGCCGCCGCTTTTTCACCCTGGTTCATCGTGATAAGGTCCCCCGCAAACGAGGTCATCCCTTCGTTGCCGCAAAACGTCAACGCCCGATGAGAGTCGCTCGAGTCGCTTGCCTTGTTGCGCTCTTTGCCTTGCTCGCCGCGAGCTGGTCGCCCGTGCGCGCCGCGGACATGCCGCTCGTCCGCGTGGGCTACAATCCGCTGGGCGCGGGAAACACGATCTTTTTTATCGCCGACCGGATGGGTTTCTTCGAAACAGAGGGGCTCAGGGTCGACCTGCTGCCCTTCGACTCGTCGATCAATCAGGTCGCCCCGCTTGCCACGGGCCAGCTCGACGTCAGCGGCGCATCGCCGTCGGCGACGTTTTACAACGAAGTTGCGCGCGGCAACGGGATGCGAATCGTCGCCGATCTCGGGCGCGACCCGCCGGGCTACGGCTTCCTAGCGCTCCTGGTCCGCAGCGATCTGGTCAAGAGCGGCCGGTACAAGTCGCCTAAGGACCTCAAGGGGATGCGGATCGCGATCATCGCCCCCGGGACGGCGTCTTGGGCAACCCTGATCGTCCTCCTGAAGAAGAACGGGCTGACCTACGCCGACATCAAGCCGCTCGTACTGAAGTATTCCGAACACCTGGCGGCGCTGCGCGATCGCACCGTCGATGCGTCGTTCATGCCCGAACCCGGAGCGACGCAAATCGCGCTCAGCGGAGTCGCCGAGCGCGTCGTCTCGAACGATGCGTTCTACTTGAACCAAGAGATCGTCGTCGTCATGTATTCGGCCGACTTCATCAAGAATCGGAAGGACGTTGCGAGCAAGTTCATGCGCGCTTTCCTGCGCGCATCGCGCTTTTATAACGACGCGCTCTCGGGCGGCAAGTTCAGCGGCCCCAACGCGGACGCAATCATCAAGATTCTTACGGACGCGACGCCGATCAAGGACCCGGCGGTCATCCGCGCGAGCGTCCCCTACGGAACCGACCCGAACGGAGCGCTCAACGTCGGTTCGATGCGTGAAGATCTCGAGATGTTTCGGGAGGCGAGGTTCATTCACGGCTCTGTACGTGCCGAGCAGGCCGTCCAGCCGTCGTTCGCATCCCAAGCAGTCCAGCAGCTGGGTAGGTACCAAACAAAATAACCGGGGCCCGTATTCCTTGGTGCAATCGCAAGGCACCGAGGGGTTTCCCTAAGAAGCTTGCCGACCTGGCGGACGAGGGGCTAGCCCGCGCCCGTTGCCGTCGAGTTGTCGGGGGATCCGGGTGTTCGGTCGAGCTGGATTAGCAGTTTGCCTCGCGTGCGTACTTTGCTTAAATGCAATTTCCGCGGTAAATGCGGCGCCGGACCCCTGCGCCCAAACGGGCACGACCGCGATCTGCTCGGGCAATCAATCAGCCGGCATTTCCTTTAATACAGCGACGCCGCTGACGGTCAACGCGCAAGGCTTGATCGTACCCATCACCCCCGCAGCCGGGACGTCCGGCATCAGCGTCGGTTCGACCGGTGCCAACGGCATCACGACCAGCCAGAACGCCGGCGACGGCGCGGCGCTCAGCGTTAGCGCCGACGGGACGGTTAAGATCACGACGCAAGGAGCGGGCGGGATCGCGCTCGTCACGTCGGGCGGTGCTGGTGCAGCCGGCAGCGGCGCGGGTTCTTCGGGCGGCAACGGCGGCAACGCCGGTGCGCTTACTATTAATAACAACGGTTCGATATCAGCATCAGGCTCCGGCGCATCCGGATTGTTTGCAACCGCCACCGGCGGCGCGGGCGGCAACGGCGGATCGACGAGCGCGCTCAATCCCTTTGCCGCCGGTAACGGCGGCACGGGCGGCTCCGCTGCAAACATCGCGGTGAGCAACACGGCGGCGATTGCGGCTTCGGGCGCCGGGATCAACGCTGTAAGCACGGGCGGCAGCGGCGGAAGCGGCGGCAGCTGGGGGACGTGTGCGATCGGAAATTGCGGCGGCGTGGCGGCGGCGGGCGGCGCATCGGGCAACGTAGCGATCTCGAACAGCGGCGCGATCTCGGCGTCGGGTTCGGGAATCGTAGCGCAGAGCCTCGGCGGGAGCGGCGGAAACGGCGGCTCGACCGGCGGCGCGGGCGCAGGCGGCGTCGGCGGCGCGGGCGGCGGCGCGGGCAGTATCGCGGTCTCCAACAGCGCGACGATCGCAGCATCCGGGACGGGTATATCAGCGCAGAGCTTCGGCGGCAGCGGCGGCGCCGGCGGCTCGTCCGGATTGTGTTCCGGCAACTGCAACGGTGTCGGTGGAGCCGGCGGCGCCGCGGGCGGCGTCATCATCTCAAACAGCGGGAACGTCAGCGCGTCGGGTTCAGGAGGCCTGGTCGCACAAAGCATCGGCGGCACGGCCGGCAACAACGGGACGGCGTTAGGACTCGTTGCGCAACCACGCAGCTCCGGCAGTGCCGGCGGAAACGCCAGCGCCGTCGCTATTGATAATATCGGATCCGTCACGACCGCCGGAAACAACGCATACGCGATTTGGGCACAGAGCCTCGGAGGTACCGGCGGCGTCGGCGGGCCGAGTTCCGCAGCTTCCGTCGGTCAAGGCGCGGGCAACGGCGGAAACGGCGGCGCCGCGGCCCAGGTGACCGTAACGTCGACGGGGACGCTGAGCACCAACGGCACGCAAGCGTACGGCATCCTTGCCGAGAGCGTCGGCGGCGGGGGCGGGCTCGGCGGCAACGCGACGTTCAATACGGCCGGGGTAGGCGGGAGCGGCGGGACCGGTGCGAACGGCGACCTCGTGACCGTGGTTGCGTCCGGCAGGATCGTGACGAGCGGCGACTTCGCGGTCGGCATAGTCGCGCAGAGCATCGGGGGCGGCGGGGGCGCCGGCGGCGATTTTTCGGGCCTTTTCGGCAAAGCCGGGAACGGAACGACCGGCGGGAGCGCGAGCGCGGTCAGCCTGACGAATTCCGCGCAAATAACGACGAGCGGGCTGGGTGCGCTCGGGGTCTTCGCCCAGAGCGTCGGCGGCGGCGGCGGGACTGCCGGGAGCAGCCTCGGCCTTGTCGCGCTCGGCGGCTGGGGCGGCGCGGCAAGTCCCGGCGGAGCGGTGACCCTAACGAACTCGGGGACGATCACAACGACCGGGACCGGCGCGCACGGAGTCTTCGCCCAGAGCGTCGGCGGGGGCGGCGGCAACGGTTCGACGACGGCCGGAGCGATAGCGATCGGCGGCGGAGGCGGCTCGGGCGGCGACGGCGGGGCCGTTACTGTTATTAATAATGGGACGGTCGCGACGAGCGGCGACACGGCGTACGGCGTCCTCGCGCAAAGCATCGGCGGCGGCGGCGGCAATGGCGGTGGAGCGACCGGCCTTATTACTGTCGGCGGCGGCGGCGGTCCGGGTGGAAAAGGCGGAAGTGTCTCCGTCGGCAATACTCAAACGATCACGACGGCCGGCCTCGATGCGCACGGCATCTTGGCGCAAAGTATCGGTGGCGGCGGTGGTAACGGTGGGTTCGCAGTAAGCGCAGTTGCGATTCCGCTCACCGTGAACGTCGGCGGCAGCGGCGGGACGGGGAACGTCGCCGGGACGGTCGGCGTCACCAACACCGGGAATATCGCGGTTAGCGGCGGCGGTGCTGCGGGCGTTTATGCGCAGAGCGTCGGCGGCGGCGGCGGGAGCGGCGGATTTACAAACGGTGTTGCTTCGGGTCCGGTCTCGTTGACGGTCAATATCGGTGGGACGGGCGGGACGGGCGGCAACGGCGGCGCCGTCTCGGTCAGCAATTCCGGCGGCATCGCGGCAGGCGGCATCGACGCCCGCGGCATTTTTGCGCAGAGCGTCGGCGGCGGCGGCGGCGACGGTGGATCCGCCTCCGGATCAGCCACGTCGGTTTCTGCTCAACCGACGGTCGCGATCGGCTTTTCGATGGGCGGGAGCGGCGGCGCCGCCGGCAACGGCTCGTCCGTAGCCGTTAATAATAGCGGATTCGTCGGGACGACCGGAGCGAGTTCGCATGCGATCGAGGCGCAGAGCGTCGGCGGCGGCGGCGGCGAAGGCGGTGCGGCTGATGCCACGGCGTCGGCGACGAGCGCGAAAGGCTCCGCATCGATCTCCGTCGCGCTCGGCGGTTCCGGTGGAGGCGGCGGGAGCGGGGGCAACGTTTCCGTGACCAACAGCGGGACGATTCAAACGGTATCAACCGATTCGTACGGCGTCTACGCGCAGAGCGTCGGTGGCGGCGGTGGCGAAGGGGCCGCAGGGAGCGCCTCGTCGTCGTCGGGAGGCGCGTCGCAAAAGTTTAATATCTCGCTCGCTGCGGGTGTCGGCGGCGGTGGAGGCGCAGCGGGCAACGGCGGCGCCGTCTCGGTCGGGAACAACGGCGCGATCAGCACCGCGGGCGACCGATCGCTGGGAATCTTCGCGAGCAGCGTCGGCGGCGGAGGCGGCAACGCCAGCGGCGGGGAGGCTGCATCGAGCGGGCAGATCTCAGCAAGCATCGGCGTCGGCGGGACTGGCGGATCGGCAGGCAACGGCGGTCCCGTCACGGTGACGAACGGTGCCGGCGCGTCGATTGCGACGACCGGGAACGACGCGCATGCGATCTTCGCGCAGAGCGTCGGCGGCGGCGGCGGCAATGCGGGTGACGGCAGCGGAAGCGCGCAGGCGACGAAGCTCGACAAGAACATCGGCATCGGGCTCGCTTTCGGCGGGAACGGTGGGACCGGCGGATCGGGCGGAGCGGTCAACGTCACGAACAACGCCGCGATCGCGACGGGCGGCGTGACGTCTTATGGTATTTACGCGCAGAGCGTCGGGGGCGGCGGCGGGAGCGGCGGCGCCGGCCAGACGTCCGCGACGGGCGGAGTCGTCAATCTCGGTGCATCGTTCGGCGGCAAGGGCGGCGGTGCGTGCACGGGTGGGAACGGCGCGCCCATCGTTATCGGCGGTGGGATTTCAATTGGAATCGGTCCGGGCGGTTTGCCCATCGTCGTCGTTGGCGGAGGTACTAGCGGTCCCGTTACCTGTACGAACGATGCCGGGACCGTAGCTGTTAATAATAACGGATCGATCCAAACGAGCGGGAACGGCTCGCTCGGCATCTTCGCGCAAAGCATCGGCGGAGGCGGCGGGAACGGCGGCGCGGGCGGCTCGACAGCGCAAGCCGGGACCACGTCGAATACCAAGACTGTTTCCCTGATCGCAACGTTCGGCGGATCGGGCGGCATGGCCGGAAACGGGCAGGCCGTGGCGATCGGCAACAATGGTTCCATTCAAACTGCCGGTGCCGGCGCGACGGCGATCGTCGGGCGCAGTGTCGGCGGCGGCGGCGGGAGCGGCGGCGGGACGGAAGGCGATTCGTCCGCCCAATTTTCATTTAACGTCGGCTTGGGTGGAAACGGCGCAGGCGGCGGCGACGGCGGCGCCGTTGCGATCACCAACAGCGGACAGATCGTCACGCAAGGTGACAATGCGCTCGGGATTGTTGCGCAAAGCGTTGGCGGCGGCGGCGGTTCGGCCGACGCAGGTACGAGCCAATCGGTCTCGACGAAGCCGAAAGGCAATACGTCAACGGGGACGCCGACCGGTTCGAACGGCAACGACATCAGCCTCACCGGCTCGTTCACGATGGGCGGTAGCGGCGGTGCGAGCGGCGCGGGCAACGCGGTGACCGTGACGAACACCGGCTCGATCACGACGGGCGGCGCAAACTCCGTCGCGATTTTTGCCGAGAGCGTCGGCGGCGGCGGCGGGAGCGGCGGCGGTGCACAAACTACGGCACAGAATGGAACCTTCAGTCTCGGCTTGGCATTCGGCGGCAACGGCGGCGCCGCCGGTGCCGGCGGTACCGTTACCGTTACGAATAGCGGGACGATCGCGACGGCCGGTAACGGCTCGTTCGGCATCTTCGCACAGAGCGTCGGCGGCGGCGGCGGGAGCGGCGGCGGCGCGGACGCATCGGCTGCTTCGAACGCGACCGCGAAGTTCAGCGCGGGCGGCGGACTTGCAGTCGGCGGCGGCGGCGGGAGTGCCGGCGACGGCGGTGCGGTTACGATCGGCAACAGCGCCGGCTCGATCACGACGCAAGGCGACGTTGCATCGGCAATTTATGCCGAGAGCGTCGGCGGCGGCGGCGGCTCGGGAAGCAGCGGCGCGGCGAATGCGACGAGCGGTCAGAATCCGGCGACGAAGAGTTTCACGGCGACGGTCGCGATGGGCGGCAACGCCGGAACGAGCGGGAACGGCGGCACCGTGGCGGTAACGAACGGGGCTAAGATTGTGACGGCGGGGACGTATTCGCACGGCATCTTCGCGCAAAGCGTCGGCGGCGGCGGCGGAAACCTCGTCGCGATGGGCGGCTCGGCGACGAGCGGCTCAGGAAACGGCACGTTCAATGCGAGCTTCTCGATGGGCGGTGCGGGCGGCGGCGGCGGGACCGGCGGCGCGGTCGGCGTTAATAATAGTGGCTCGATTCAAACCAGCGGCGATCAATCCTGGGGCATCATTGCCCAGAGCGTCGGCGGCGGCGGCGGTGCCGGCGGCGCCGGCAGCGGCTCGGCGCAGTCGTCGAATTCGTCCTCATCCGGTTCCTCGTCGAATTCATCGCAACAGAATACGGCGACGACGGTATCAGCTTCGTTCGGGATGGGCGGTGCCGGCGGGACGAGCGGCGCGGGCGGAGGCGTGACCGTCGCCAACGGCGGATCGATCGCGACGACGGGTTTTCAGGCCGGCGGCATCTTCGCCGAGAGCATCGGCGGCGGCGGCGGTATGGGCGGCGCCGGGAGCGGCTCGAGCAACAACAGCACCGACAAGTTCAATGTCGGCGGCGGACTCGGCGGCGGCGGCGGAAGCGCCGGCGACGGCGGGACGGTAACGGTCGCCAATGCCGGCGGGACGATCAGCACGCAGGGCGACGAAGCGAACGCGATCTTTGCCCAAAGCGTCGGGGGCGGCGGCGGTGCGGGCGGAACCGGTTCCGGGAACATCGGCTCGAGCCCGAACGGCATGCAGCAAAGCTATTCTGTCTCGGCCGGCATCGGCGGCAACGGCGGATCGAACGGGAACGGCGGCGCGGTGAACGTAACGAACGCCTCGACGATCTCGACGGCAGGCAATAGCGCCGCCGGTATCATCGCGCAGAGCGTCGGCGGCGGCGGCGGTGCCGCGACCGCGCTCGGCGGGAACGCGAACTCGAGCGCGAGCGGCGGCAAATACAACGTCAGCTTCTCGATGGGCGGCTCAGGCGGGAGTGCGGGCAACGGCGGGACCGTCGCCGTTAATAACAGTGGATCGATCAAGACGCTCGGCAACGACGCCTACGGGATCTACGCGGAAAGCGTCGGCGGCGGCGGCGGTTACGGCGGCGGCGGCGAGAGCTCGGTGCAAGGCCAGAATTCGATCACGGTCGCGGTCGGCGGACAATCGGGCGCCGGCGGTTCCGGCGGGACCGTGAACGTCACGAACTCGGGATCGATCGACACGTCGGGTTATGCGGCGCACGGCGTCTTCGCGCAGAGCATCGGCGGCGGAGGAGGCGAGGCGGGAGCCGGTGCGGCAAACGCGTCCGGGAACGTCGCCGTCGGTGCGGGCATCGGCGGTTCGAGCGGCGGAAGCGGCAACGGCGGAACCGTCGCTATTACGAATAACGGCTCGGTCACGACCCGCGGCGCCGATGCATACGGCATCTTCGCGCAAAGCGTCGGCGGCGGCGGCGGTGACGGAGGTGCCGGCGGCGGTGGAGCGACCGGAAAAAATAACATCGGGATCAGCGTCGGCGGCGCGGCTGGGAGCACCGGCAACGGCGGGCCCGTCACGGTCGCGCAAAACGGCAACGTCACGACGCTCGGTGATCGCTCGTACGGCGTCTTCGCGCAGAGCATCGGCGGCGGCGGCGGCGTCGGCGGAGCGGGAGGAAGTCCGACCGGACTCGTTGCGGTCGGACTCTCCGGCGGCGGCGGGGGGAACGGCGGCAACGTCAACGTCAACGTCAGCGGGAACATCACGACGTCGGGTGCCGGCGCGCATGGGGTCTTCGCGCAAAGCGTCGGCGGCGGCGGCGGCGTCGGCGGCGACGTCAGCGGTAAAACGTTTTCGCTCGGGCTAACGCTCGGCGGCGGTGCCGCCGGTAACGGCGGCAACCTTACCCTAACGACGTCGGGGACAATCACGACGAAAGGGCAAAACGCCGACGGCATCTTCGCGCAGAGCGTCGGCGGGAGCGGCGGCGTCGGCGGGACTGCGACCAACGGTCTTGCGATCACGGGTTCCAACGGCGGATCGGGGACCAGCGGCAGTATCACCGTCAATCACACCGGGAGCATCATCACGAGCGGTGCGGGATCGTTCGGCATCTTCGCGCAGAGCGCCGCGACGAACGGTGCCGGAAACTTGACGGTGACGGTCTCCGGCGGGACGATTGAGGGCGGCTCCGGATCAGGTGCCGGGATCGTCCTCGACGGCGGCGCGACGAACACGATCACGGTTTCGAACAACGCGACCGTGAAAGCGCTCTCGGGTCTGGCGCTGCACTCGTCGAATGGTTCGAACCTCTCGGACAACTTCGGCACGGTCATCGGGAACGTCACGCTCGGGACCGGCGCCTCCATCGCCAGCGGCGACACTCGCTCGACGCCGAGCGATCAACGTTCGCTGCTCAGCGCCACGCAAGCGGCGACCCCGACGAACGTCTTTCTCAATGAAACGTCCGGGACGTTCGTTTCCGGTACGATCGCGAATCTCTCGGGGGCTCCGAGTCTTCTGCAAAACAACGGCGTGCTGACGCCGGGCGGACAATACGTCCCGGTCACGACGGCGCTCAACGGCAATTTCGTCCAGTCGGCGACCGGGACGTATGCGATCGATCTCGACTTGGGCGGCAGGCCGTCGGACTTGGTGAACGCGACCGGGTCGGCGATCATCGCGGGCGGCGTCCTGCCGACCCTGCTCTATTTGCAGCCGAAACAACCGCCCACGACGATCTTCAATGCCGCTGCCGGAATGACGAACAACGGCGTCACGACGATCAACAGCATCGCGATCGACTACGGGCTCTCGTTCACGCCGACCAGCATGGCCGTCGCCGTCACGGGCGTCCACTTCGCGGTCCCGGGATTGACGGCCGATCAAATGGCGATCGGGCGGCACTTCAACGACATCTGGAACAGCGGCGGCGTCGGCGGCCTCGGCTATACGATGGCCTATTTCGGCAACTTCCGCGGCCCGCTCGGACCCTACGCGGTCGCGATGAACCGCATCTCGCCCGAGCCGTACATCGCTCCGCTGACCGCGACCGCGACGTCGAACATCGGCTTCGCCGACAGTCTGATGAGCTGCCGCCAGTTCTCCGAGGTCGATTTCGATCTCGATGAAACGAATTGCCGCTGGGGACGCTTCACGACGGGCGCGAGCTCGCTGGCCGCGTCATCGACGTCCCTCGGGTTCAACCAGACCTATAATGGGCTCGAATTCGGCCGCCAGATCGGGACCGCGCCGCACACGTTCTTCGGATACGGCTTCGGCTATAGAAATACGCAAACGCAGACGTCCGATATCTCCGCGACGTCCGGTAACGGCGGTCAGGGCGGGGTCGTGTTGAAACGGGAAAATGGACCGCTGCTGTTGGGCGCCGGAATTAGCGCGAGTTACGACGGCTTGAGCACGACCCGCTACGTCAACATCCCGACGACGTTTGTGACGCCGCAGGTCGTCACCGCGCAAAGCGGCTCGAGCGTCGTCACGGTCGATACGCGGCTGCGTGCGGCATTTACCGCCAACCTCAGCCCGTGGTACGTGAAGCCGATGGTCGACGTCGATCTGATGTACGTCGGGATGCCGTCGTTTTCCGAAACGGGCGCGGGACCGCTCAATTTAAACGTTCAGGCGATGAACCAATTCGTCGCGGCCGGGACGCCGAAGGTCGAATTCGCGGACTCATTCCGCCGGCATGATGGGAGCATCTTGCGGCCATATGCGCAGGCCGGGGCGACGTTCTTCTCGACCACCGCATGGAGCGTCACGTCGGAGTGGGCCGGCACGCCTCCGGGAGTCAGCCCGTTGACGGTTACGAGCAAGCTGCCGTCGATCATCGGCAAGCTCGCACTGGGCTTCGAGATGCAATTGCCGAAGCGGCTCAACGTCAAGTTCGAATTCGACCGGCAATTCGGCCAGGGTTATCTCGATGACGCGGCCTGGATAAAAGCCGCGATGCGCTTTTGATGCAGGCTACTTGAGCTTGTCGTAGGCTGCGGGGAAGCCGGCGAGCGGCAGCGTGACCGTCACGGCTTGTTTGTCGAGATTCTGGAAGACGATGCGAACTTGCGTCTTTGACCGCAGTGCTGCAATCATCGCGTCGGTAACCGGCCCGCCGGCGTAACAGCCGGCCTGCGTGCACGTTTGGATCACGAGGGATTCCGAAGCGCCTTCGACCGCGACGCTGACCGGGGCATTCACCGAGATTCCCAACGGAACTTGGACCATCATGACGGGCTTCTTGGTCTCGGCTGGAACGCGCACGGTGAGCGCCGCGATGAGCTGGTTGTTCTCGCGCTGAACGACCTGCGCTTCGGCTCGACAATCGAGAGTCTTCCCGTCGTTGGCGCATTCGACGCGCCAGCCTTGACCTGCGCTTGCCGGGATGCTGCGCTCTTGGGCAGCCGCGCCCGACGCGCATACGACGACGCAGAGAGCGATCAGCGCGCTTTTCATAACGTTTACGTTGTTCGGCAGGCATCGCAACGGCGCCCGCCCTAATGGGAGCCGACGAGGTATCCGGACGTGCGTCTTCGGTTTCATTGGTTTCGCCGTCTCTGCTTAAAGCTTTGCGTCCTTGCGCTGCTGCTTTCGAGTCCGGTTGGTCGCGTCGGCGCGCAGCAGCTTGAGACGCTCAATGTCGCGGCGATCCCGGGTGACATTTCAGCGCAGGTCTGGTACGCACAAGACCTGGGCTACTTCAAACAAGTCGGATTGAACGTCGAGGTTACGCCGATCACCAATGGCGGCGCGATCTCGGCGGCTGTGGCGTCGCGCTCGATCGACATCGGCTACTCCAATCTCATTACGGTCGCCGTCGCGCACGAACGGGGGATCCCGTTTGAAATCATCGCTCCCGCCAATCTCCACATCGCGAGCGCACCGACGGCCGGCCTCCTCTCGGTGCAGGCGGTGTCGCCGATCCGCAACGGCAAGGAACTCGAGGGCAAGACCATTGCGGTCAGCGGACTGAACAACATCATCCACTTCGCGGTACGCGCTTGGATCGACTCGCACGAGGGCGACTCGGCCAAGGTCCGCTTCGTCGAGCTTCCGCTCACCGAGATGGCTCCCGCGCTGCGAGCGGGGCGCGTCGACGCCGCTGGACTCGATGCACTGGGAGACCCGAATCTCGGAAAATCCGGCGACTCACTGCGTCTGCTCGCCAGCGCGATGAAC
>DATNIC010000226.1:0-41298 GCA_035604635.1 Binatia bacterium | reverse complement strand
AGACGACGATCTTGACGGGCCAGCCGGAGTGCTTTGCCGTGATCAGATCTTGGGGCATCATTCCGAAGCAGCCGTCGCCGGTCAGCAGCCACACCTGCCGTTTCGGATCGACCGAGCTCGCTCCAATCGCCATCCCGAGCCCGCCGCTGATCGATCCGTGATTGAACGAGCTCAGCGCCCGACGCCGGCCGTGTAGCCGCATATAGCGCGCCAGATAGACCGTCGCGGACCCGCCGTCGATTACGAACACCGCATCGTCTGACGCTTTCTCGCTGACGAGACGTGCGACGACGGGCGGCGGAATGGGGGACTTCCTGGTGCTCGGATCGGCCTGCTTCGTGTTGTGCTCGATCCACCGTGCGTGAACGTTCGCGAGCGCCTTCGTCCACGCTCCAGCCGGACGTTCTTTGACGAGCGGCGCCAGCAGGTCGAGGGTCGCTTTTACATCGCCATGAACGCCCAGCGTCACCGGTGCCCGGACGCCGATGTTCTCGACGCAGCGGTCGACTTGGATGATGGGAATGCCTTCGGGTAAGAAATGATCGTAGGGGAAATTTGTACCAAGCATGATCAGGAGATCGCAGTCCTTGACGGCATGGTAGCCGGAGGGTGCGCCCAACAGTCCGGTCATCCCGACGACCGGCCCGTCGACCTTTTCGAAAATCTCCTTGGCACGCAGCGTGTGCGCGATCGGCGCCCCAACCTTCTTCGCGAACGTGACGATCTCGTCGCCGGCGCCTGTGCAACCCGCTCCGCAGAACAACGCGACGCGTTTGCCGGCATCGACGAGCGTGGCGGCCTCTTTAAGCAGGTCTGCGGGCGGAACGACCGCCGAGCGCCGCGTCACGAGCGGGCGGCGGAAATGCAGGCTCGGCACATTTTGCGGCAAGACGTCTTGCGGTAGCTCGACGCGTACGACTTGCTGCTCGGCGATCGCCTGCTGCAGCGCGATCTCGGCGATACGCGGCATCTGCGAGGGCTCGGCGATGATCGCCTGATATGCGCATACGTCGGCATAGATCGCCTTGAGGTCGACGGCCTGAAAGTATTTCGTCCCTCGCTCGGCGTGCGGCAATTGTCCGGTAAGCGCGATCACGCCGGCAAAGCCTTCGCGCTTGGCGTCGTAGAGGCCATTGATGAGGTGCAGCGCGCCCGGCCCGACGGTCCCCGCGCAGACGCCCGGGCGCGCCCCGATCGCAGATTGCGCGTAGGCGGCGTATGCCGCGTTCTCCTCGTGATGCATTCCAATCCAGGTCAAGCGTCCATCGCGCCGCAGGGCATCGGTAAACACGTTGAGGGCATCGCCGCCAATCCCGAAAACGTGCGTGACTCCGTTCGATGCGAGCAGGTCGACGAGGGCTTCGGCTACGTTCATGCGGCCCTTTTTCGCGGAAAGGCCGGGCTGCCTTTCAGGGTTGCGATTTCCGGATAGTGCGTGTCCCGATTGTGTGAGAGACTAGTGTGGCTGGCGCAGTCCACCAGGCTTCCTAAATTTGCTTCCAATAAAGGAGATCAACATGAAACGTTTCGTCCTCGCACTATTTTTCGGCGTTGGGATCGCAGCGCTATCGATCGGCGCAGCGCTCGCTAGCCCGCCGAATCTCACCGGCAGCTGGACCGTTCAGCAGAGCGGCCTGAACGGTACCACAACCGCGACGGTGACTATAACCCAGTCGGGCAACGGTTTTGTCGGCACGAACGCCGCGAACGGGAACGGGTTCACCGGTACCTTTGTCAACGATTCGCAGATCAACGGGACATGGCATGGTCCGGGCGGCGCGGGTTGGCTGACCGTATATGCCAGTCCCAACGGTCACAGCTTCAACGGCTCGTGGGGCTACAACGGGCGTAAGGAAAACGGGACGTTCACCGGCAACAAATTCCTGCCGCCGTCCGCGATTACCGCTGCCGGAAAGTGGAACGTGACGGTTGCAGGCACCGGCACTTCTTTCGTCGGGCCGATGTCTTGCACGCAGTCCGGCCCGTCGGTCGTCTGCCACGTCAAAAACGCCGTGATCAACGGGAAATTTCGGACGAAGGACAAGGTGCGGGCAACCTGGAGTAACGGGAGCAAGTCGGGCTGGTTCTCGTTCTGGTTCAACGGCGACAATAACAGCTTCAACGGCACCTGGGGCTATGGGGCGGATACGACGCCTGCGGTGGGCCGCGTCGTCGGCCAGCGCTCCCTCGGAGGCTGAATTTATTACGAGCTGCTAAGGTAGGCGTCGAAAAACCCGTAGATCTGCGGCGTCGCGCTGCGCGTCGCCGCATCGTTCGCCGGACCGGGGGCGTGCATGAAGCCGTGCTCGGCATCAGGATAGTGGATGACTGATGTCGAGGCGGCGCGCCCTTGCAGCATTGCTTGCAGCGCTTCGAACACCGGCCGCGGAGTGACGTTGTCGAGGCCCGGGTAGATCACCAGCACCGGGCACGCGATCGCCGCAGCGACGGGGAGCGGCTCGACGTCTTGGCCCGGAGAGCGTTGCGCCGGAATCGACGGGTAGCAAGCGACGGCGGCGCGCAGCCGGGGTTCGCGCGCGCCGAACATCAGCACCCAGCGTCCGCCCATGCAGAATCCGATCGTCGCGACGGCGCTCAGGCCGAGCTTCGACAGCATGAAGTCGACCAGGCCGGAGAGGGTCTGCATCGTGGCCTCGTCTTTCGGGCGCGGGGGCCGCTCCGTGAATTTGGAGCCCATCGGTAGCTGCGGGTATGGATTCCAAGCGACGGTCGTCAGCCCGCGCTCGGCCAGCCCGGTGGCGAAACCGCGTACAAACTCGTTGACCCCGTAGACGTGAGGGAGGAGCAGGACGCCGGCGGCAGTGGGCGCGGCCGCGCGCGCAAGGTAGTGCGGCACGCCCGCGACCTCAATGGTTTCTTCCTTAGTGCTCATGCGTTAGGGCCATGTATAGTCAAGCGATGGGAGGTCGACGACGCCGGCCGGCGTCGGAGAGAGCTTCAACTCCGAAGCTCCGGCAAATTTCGGACAATAGATCTCGATGAGATTTCCGGACGGATCTTTGAAATACATGAGACCTTCGACATGATGACGCGTCCACGGTTGATGCGTGACCACGCCGTGCTGCTCGAGCCACGCTTTCATCGGCATGAACTGATCCGATTCGACCTCAAACGCGATGTGCGGGAATTCAGCGTCGGCTTCCTGAGGGCGCCCCCGTGCATCGCTCATGCCGATGATCATCCCGGCTACGAGCACCTCTGCGAAGTTCGGCGTGCCGTCGTTGATGATGCGTCCGCCCAGAACTTCCGTGTAAAATCTCTTCGAAATCTGCAAGTCGCGTACGGCGAGACTGACGTGATTCATGCGGGAAAAGTGAGGCCGCTTCTTTAGGCCCTGCTCGTACGCTTCGATCTGTTCCGGTGTCCAGGAAACTCGAGGCATGGGTGCCTTTTCGAATCGTAAGGACGGAGCCCCTATTCGGACTCAGGGGAATCCTTTTTGGACCGCAAAGTAACGAAGGTGGTCGATTACCGAGTGCATCGGCAACTTGCGCGAGCGATCTCTGCCGTCGAAAGCGGCGTTTCCATCGAACGCGAACTGGACGCATTCGCGAACGCGGTCCCCGCAGGCGGCGCGGCATCCGCGTACGTTATCGGGATCACGGGGCCGCCGGGCGCCGGAAAATCGACCGTCGTCGACCACCTCATCGCGCGCTTCCGGGAGCGTGGAGGGACGGTTGCCGTCATCGCGGTCGATCCGTCGTCGGCCTTCACGGGAGGCGCGGTCCTGGGAGACCGCATCAGGATGCAGCGGCACGCCGCGGATGCGGGAGTGTTCATTCGCAGCATGGCTTCACGGGCGTCAGGCGGAGGGCTCGCACCGGCCACGGCTCACGCGATTGCGCTCTGCGAGAGAGCGGGTTTCGATGTCGTCATCGTCGAGACGGTCGGCGTCGGTCAAGTCGAGATCGAGATCGTTTCGGTGGCGGACGTCGTCGTCGTCGTGACCGTCCCCGGGTTGGGCGACGAGGTGCAGTCGATGAAGGCCGGATTGACCGAGATCGCCGACGTGTTCGTCGTCAACATGGCCGATCGCCCGGGAGCAAACCAGACGGCCGCGGACCTCGTGCAAATGCTCCGCGAGAGCGAGCGCGACGTCCCCGTTCTCAAGACGACGGCGCTCGACGGCGGCGGCGTCGACGAACTCATGGACCGCCTCGTCGATGCCAGGAAGCAACGCGCATCGAACCCATCCCGCACCGTCCGCTTCGCGGTCCTACGCGCCGTTAAAGAGCGGAGCGTCGAACGAGCCGTTGGACTCCTCGAAGCGGAAGAAGCGAAGATGATTTTCGAACAGCTTGAATCGCACGCGATCACTCGAACGGAAGCGGTGAACCGCCTCGTAACCCTTATTCTCGGATAGCTCGGCTTCAGGCGCCCCCCGCGTCGATCATCATGCGGGCCTCGAACGTGGGCGGGACGGCTTTGTACTTCACCGCCGCATCGACTAGCGGCTGGATGAGCCGGATGTCGAGCGAGGTGCCGAGGATCTGCCGCGGTTGCGCGAGGATCGCCCGAGGTTCGACGCCGGTGAACTTCGAGATGACGGGGATCATCTGGTCGTGGTGTGCGTTCGCGTACACGGCGGCTTCTTCGACCGTCCGCCGGAACGCAGCGACGGTTTCGCGGTTTTTTAGGATGTAGTCGGCCGTGGCGAAATACGCGGCTTGAATGAAGCGGCGCGCAACCGCCGAGACGCAATACGACAAGAGGCGTACCTTGCCGCTCGCGATCGCTTGGCCGAACGCCGGGTTCGGCATCGTCCCGGCGTCGACGCGGCCGGACGCGACGGATTCGGCGATCGCCGAGGCCGGGAGCTCGACGTAGCGCAGCGTCTTCGAGTCGCCGCCGGTCGCGTCGACCCACGCCTCGGTGCCCAGCTGCGTGAGGTCGTTGAGCGCGCCGACGCCCATGATCTTGCCGTTGCAATCCTTCCCGGTCTTCAGGGTCGAGTTGTTCGCCGTGACCATCCCGGCCGTCGGGTACTCGGCCGTGTAGATGCCTGCCGCTGAGACCAGCACGAACGGCAAGCCCTTCGATCGCCCGATCAGGAGCGAGACTAAACTCGATTTGCCGATGTTGATCGCGCCGCCGGCGACCGCCGCCGCGACCGCCGAGCCGCTGTTCGCCTTCTGCAAGACGACGTCGAGCCCGGCCTTGCGAAACGCGCCGGTCTCGAGGGCCCAGAGCGTCCCGAGGAGATCTTCGTTCGGTGCCGATGCGACGGTGACGGTCGTGAGCGTTTGGGCTCGCACCGTCGCCGGGACGACTGCCAGCGCGGTCGATGCCGCGAGGAATGCCGATCGTTTCACGGACGGCCGAGCTTTTCGAGGCCGAATTCTGGTTTCCCGGCGATCACGCGATTGCGGCCTTGGTCTTTGGCCTGGTAGAGCGCGGCATCGGCCGCTTCGAGGAGCACCTGCCACCCCTCGCCGGATCGCGGGACCGCACTTGCGACTCCAACGCTGACGGTCACGATCGGCGCGTCGGGATCCGGATGCGCGAGCCTCACCGACGCGACGGCCGAGCGTACTCGTTCGGCTAGGGCCGTGGCACCTTCGATCTCGGTTTCCGGCATGAGAACGACAAACTCTTCGCCGCCGTAGCGTGCCAAAAAGTCGCTCGCGCGCGTGATCGCACCGCTTAGCCCGGCGGCGACTTTCTGCAGGCACGTATCACCTTGCATATGCCCGAACGTGTCGTTGTATTGCTTAAAATGATCGACGTCGAGCATAAGCAGCGCAATCGACCGCTGATACCGTCGCGCGCGTTCCCACTCGGCGGCGAGGCGCTCGAGAAGTGCCCGCTTGTTCGGAACGCCGGTGAGCCCATCGAGGTAGGCCAATTGCTCGAACGCCGCACTTTGCGATGTGAGCCGCGAGCACAGCGAATAGATCTCGCGCAGGAACACGAGCAGGACCGTAAACGCGGCGGTCAGGGCATAGAAGCGCGACATGTACCAGCCGATCGAGAAGCGAGCACCGGACGTCGTGCTTAAGATCATGTCCAACAGCGTGGCGAGGGCTGAAATGCAGATCCAGAGCTCGATCGTGTTCTTGCGGGGCACACGAATCGTCAGTACCACCGCGATGAGTCCGAGAACCGCGGAGAACGGCAGAACGGCGTTCATGAGGAACGGGGTGAATCGCGGCGGAGTCTGAGCCGTCAACAACGCGGGGAGCTCTTTGATCGCTACCGTCCCCCACGTCAGTGCCGCGACGGCGGCAACGACCGCCACCATGAGGATCAGGATCGTCCGGGAGACCGCTCGCGGCGGCAAAGGCTGCGCGTAGCGCATTGCCGTCAAGCTATATGCAATCAGCACGACGAAGAAACCGTCGTGCCAGAGGACGAAGGTCCACGGCCCGGTCTGAAGGTCCCCGCCGAAGAGCCCGCTAGGGACGACGAAGCCGGGGAAGGTCAGAAAGTACACGCAGATCATCAGACCGGTGAACGCATAGCCGGCGGCCAGGACTGCGAACGACAGCTTTCGCACGACCAGAAATTGATTTAGCAGCAGCGCCGCCGTGATGAGATCGGCGAACGCCGCGAGCGCGACGATAGCCGGCACGATACCGCTGACCTCCGGCCACTGGACGTGCTCGACGGGGATCGTAAGCAGGGCCAACGCCGTCAGGGCAACGCCAAAACCCAGTGCCGGCCAATACTGTCGAAGTGACAGCTGCGCGAGGGCTATGTTGGCGGCGACCAGTGAGTTGACCGTTACACGCGGACGGTCCAGCGTTTCCAGCAAGCGGTGCCCCTCAGCTTGACTCCGTTGGCTTACGCGTTCCGGGGCAGGCTCCTAGGCTCCAAACCGTCGCTTTACACTTCTATTCCAAGCGCTATGGCGTCGTCGCTATCTGTACGGCAAACAAGTCGCTTGCGCGCAAGGATGATTTCAACGCTCCGTACTGCTTGAGCATGTCGAGTACGGGCTGGGCGTCGGCCGGACGGATTCGCTCGGCATAGGCGACGCGCGTGGTCCCCGGCGGAACGGGAACGCCCGCGTATTTCTCGAGGATCTTCGCGCTCAGCGGGCGGTTCCTGTTGGCCCAGATCGCGGTGTCGATGATGACCTGGGAGAACTTGCGAACGATATCGGGATGCGCCTTAGCGTACTCCTCGGTCGTGAAGATGGCGCCGATGAGGAATTTGTCGCCGATTGCATCGTAGATCGGCGCCAGCATGCGGGCATTTGGACCGTGGATCGCATCGTCGAACGCCGGCTCGCTGACCGATGCGGCGTCGACCCGTCCTGCGATCATCGCGGGGACCGTTTGGGTATCGTTGATCTCCACCCACTTGACGCTCTTCGAATCGCCGCCGTTCTTATCGATCCAATTGTTGGCGCCGAAGTAGCTCAGGTTTGAAATGTCGCGGGTGGCGACCGTCTTGCCGTTGAGGTCGCTGGCTTTCTTGATCGGCGAGCTCTTGAGCACGATGATACCCGAGGTCGGCGTAGCGCTGTTGTAGATCGACGTCGGCGCGACGATCACGATCGGGACGCCCTTCTCACGCGCAAGCGCGATCCCGGGGATCGTGAGCGTACCGAACGTCGCCGAGCCGCCGATCACCGCAGCTACCATGTTGCCCGGGTTTTCCACGGGCTGGACTTTTACGTCCAAGCCGGCCTTCTTGAAATTGCCGAGGTCCAGAGCGTAAAAAGGCGTGCCGCCCGAGTCGTTCGGCGTCGCCGCGATGAGGATTTGCGGCGCGGTACTCTGCGCCGCGGAGGGCAGCGGAGCGAATGATGCGGCGAGGACGGCCGCGACCGCGAATCGGCTCAGCCGCAACACGCCGGCGCGCGTCAAGCTACCTTTACTCGCTCGCGCACTGCGATCAGTATGCCGTCGAGGTCGGCCATATAATGATCGCCGAGGCCCGTGCGCTCGAAGAGCTTCTTGCGGACGCTGCCTTCCGCGCCGCTCCCTAGCGCCTTCGGGCGCATCGACGGGTTGCGCGAGGAGAACTCGTTGAGATCGTTCTGAAACGCCTCAAGGCTTTCGACCTCGAAGCCGAGGTGATCCAACGCGGGCTTCTCGATCCCGCTCCCAAGAAAATCCGAGATGCGCCAGGGCAGGAGGACGAACGTGATGCGCCCGTCCGAGAGGCGGAAGCTGTCCCCCTCGGTGCGCAGCTCGAGCTCGAAGACTTCGGAATAAAATTTCGCCAGCGGTTCGGGATCGAGCGTGCGCATCGCAAAGTGCGAGAAGACGCGGTCCTGTTCCCACGACGGCTTCTCGTACACTTGTCCGCGGTTCTTGAGGCCCTTCTGCGAGAGGTCGAAGTACGTCCCGGCCGGATCGTGAATCCCGAACGCCGCGAAGGGCCGATTGCCCGGGCGTTGGATGATTTCGATGCGCGGCCACTTCTTCGCAACGCGCTCGCGAACGAGTTCGATGTCGTCGACCTGCACGCCGAAGTGGTCGATCCCCGCCTGCCGGCCCGGAAAGCGTGGGATGATTTGCATTCCGAGATAACCGTCGCCCATCGCCATCGCGGAGGCTTCGTTGCGCGCGGTGGAGGCCGACTTGAGGTCGAAGAGCGCCCGGTAGAACACCGATTGCGCCGCGTAGTTGTCGGAGATCAGGGCGAGGTGGTTGAGCTTCGCGAACATCGGCGTCCTCCGGTTGGCTGGGCCCAGGCATTTCGGCCCTCGAACGATAAGCGCCTAGCGCGGAGGTCCGATGCTACGACTCGCATTCGCCTTGCTGCTGGCGGCGCTCTCGCCGCAGACGATGAGCGCCGCCAAACAGGAAGGCACCGTCGTCTGGTATTCGTCGATCGACGTGCCGACGCTCAACGCGATCGTGCAGCGCTTTCAAGAGACGCATCCGGGCATCACCGTTGCGGTGTTGCGCGCGGGCGCGAATCAGATTCCGCCGCGCATCATGACCGAACAAGCCGGCGGAAAGTTCAACGCGGATCTCGTCAACGGCGACATGCTTTCGATCAATCAGCTCGTCGTGGCCGGAGCGCTGCAAGTCTATCATCCGACCGAGCTGGGCAAGTTCGTCAAGGGAAGCTACGATCCCAACGGCTATTGGTCATCGATCTACAACGCGACGACCGTGATCGCGTGGAACCCGCAGAAGCTCAAAGCCGACGGCCTGCAGCCGCCGAAGTCGCTCGCGGATTTGGCGAAGCCGGAGTGGCGCGGCAAGATCGGGCTCGATTCCTCGGCCTTCAACTGGTACAGCGGGGTGTTGCAAACCCAGCCCGGCGCCGCCGAGATCATGAAAAAAATTGCCGAGAACAAGCCCCGCTTGACGGATGGACATACCGTCACGGTCACGCAACTCGAGGCCGGCGAGTTCGACGTCACGCCGACCGCCTACGGGTACATGGCCAATCACGAGCGCGAGCTCGGCCGCCCCGTCGATTTTCTCAACCCCAAACCCCTCTTGGTCGACCTCTCGCCGCTGGCCCTCGTGAAGAACGCCCCGCACCCCAACGCCGCGCGCGTCTTGATAGAATGGCTCCTATCTAAGGAAGGCCAGCAATACATCATCGAGGTCAGCGACCGGCCTTCATCCCGGATCGACGTCAAGAACCCGCCGCGCGTGTGGAGCGCCTCGATGCAATTCTACATGCTCCCGGCGCCGGATCGAAATCAGTACAATTCGATCGTCACGCAGTACAAGGCGCTCCTAGGGGTCGGCGGCTAGTCAGCCACCGAATGTAACCCCCGTGTGGCTGACGCGCTTTTGTCTGAAGAACCCGATCGTCGTCACGATGTTTTTCATCGCGATCGCGGTATTCGGCGTCATCTCGTATCGATCGCTCGGGGCGAGTCTCAATCCGAACGTTACGTTTCCCATCGTCATCGTGACGGCGGACTACGCGGGCGCCTCGCCGAGCGAGATGGAACGGCTGGTCATCAAGCCCATCGAAGATCAGCTTGACGGGATCGACAACCTCGATCAAATGTCGGCGACCGCGCAGGAAGGGACCGCGGTCGTCGTCGTGCAGTTCAAGCTCGACACGAACCTCGACTTTGCCGCGATCGACGTGCAGCGCCGCGTCGACACGGCCCGCGTCTTCATGCCCACCGATCTCGATCCGCCGACGGTCGATAAGAGCATCGGCGTTCAGGTCGAGCCGATCCTCACGCTCGCCGTCAGCTCGAAAACGCTGACGGGTCCCGAGCTCTCCGACCTGATCTCCGATCGGCTGGTCCCCGATCTCAAGCACATTCCCGACGTCCAAAGCGTCGACACCAGCGGCGACGTCAAGCGTGAGTTCGAAGTCGAACCCGATCGTGCGCGCATGATCGGGACGAACGCGACGCTCCCCGACATCTTCAACGCGGTCGCGAACAACAATGCAAACCTTCCCGGTGGCCGGCTGGATCAACCGACCGTCGAGACGAGCGTCTCCGTGCACGCCGAGATCAACCACGCTTCGGACATCCTCGCGATTCCGCTGCTGATCGCAAGCCCGAGCGCCGGAGGCTTCGCCGTCGCGAACGGATTGCGCATCGGCGACGTGGCTAGTGCTTACGACGGACACGTGGACCAGCGCGTCGTTTCACACTACAACGGGCTCCCGACCGTTCACGTCCACATCAACCGGGTCGTAGCCGCCGACGAGATCAAGTCGACGGCCGTTGCCCGGACGCAAGTCGCCGAGATCGCCAAGCGCTACCCGCAGCTCACGATCAAGGAACTGGTGGCGCCGGCCGACTACACGCAAGCCGCGCTCGACGGCGTGCTGCAAAGCTTGGTTGAGGGGATCATCCTCACGGCAATCGTCTTGCTGCTCTTCTTGCACGCTTGGCGCAACGCGGTCGTCGTCATGATCGCGATCCCGTCGTCGCTGCTCGCGACCTTCATCATGATGCGGTTGCTCAACTTCACGCTCGATATCGTTTCGCTCATGGGGCTCTCGCTGACGATCGGCATCCTCGTCGACGATTCGATCGTCGTGCTCGAGAACATCACGCGCCATCGCGACCTCGGTGAGCCGCCGCTCGATGCGACTCTGAGCGGGCGCGGCGAGATCGGTAGCGCTGCGGTCGCGATCACGCTGGTCGACGTCGTCGTATTCTTGCCGATCGCCTTCCTTTCCGGGATCGTCGGCAAGTTCATGAAGGAGTTCGGCATCGTCGTCGTGGTCGCGACGTTGTTCTCGCTACTGGTCTCATTTACGCTGACGCCGATGCTCGCCGCGCTCTGGTCGGTGAGGCGGCGCAGCCTGCGTCCCTCGAAATGGATCGCGTGGTTTCCCGCGGGATACGAACGCCTGCTGCGTTACTATCATGGGACCGCGCTGCCGTTTGCGCTCGCACACCGCTGGCAGACGGTCGGGTTTTGCTTTGCGCTCGTCGGTGCTTCGGTCGCGCTGATCCCGCTGCACGTGATCCAGACGGACTTCGTCCCGCCGTCGCAGACGGGCTTGATCCTGATGTCGGTAACGTACCCGGTCGGATCACCGCTCGTGCAAACGCAAGCGGCGGTCGATCGCTTTGAAGCCGCGGTCCTGACGATACCCGGTATCGAGAGCGTGCTCTCGACGACCGGCCTGAAAACCCAGGGCTGGGGGACGACGACGGGCGGGAACGTCGCGATTCTGCGCGCGATGACCGCAAAGAATCGACGGGGTGAGACCAACCGCATCGTGGCGCGAATCCGCACGCTGGGCGGTCTCCTCCCCGGCGCCGAGCTGACCGCGCAAGCCGTCGGCGGCGGCGGAGGCAGCGGCGATCCGCTCTATTTTACGGTCTCCGGCCCCGACGACGCGATCGAACCATCCGCCGAAAAGCTCGCGGCGTTCATCCGCTCGATTCCCGGGACGGTGAACGTGCAGACCGGCGCGGAGAGCAACGGACCGCGTCTGAACATTTACGTCGACCCGAAACGCGCCGCGCTCCTCGGCGTCGCGCCGGGCTCGGCTGCGACCGCGGCGCGGATCGCGGTCGGCGGCGCGGTCGCGACCAAGGTGCGCACGCCGACGGGATTGGTCGACGTCCGCGTTCGTTTGCCCGAAAGCTATCGCGGATCGATCGACGACCTCAAGCGCATCCGTGTCCGCGCCCAGGACGGGATCTCGATCTATCATTTGGGCGACGTCGCGGACTTCGAGATGACCAAAGCGCCGACGAAGATCACGCGGCTCGACAAGCAGCGTGTCGTGCTGGTCACCGGCGGAATCGATCCGGACAAGACGACGCTTGGGACCGTGATCGGGAAGATCGATGCGGCGACCAAACAGCCGGGCTTTTTCCCGGCCGGCGTCGCCCTGCGCGCTTCGGGCAACTCGCAGTACTTCCAAGAGACGTTCGCGAGCATGACGATGGCGCTCATCACCTCGTTCTCGCTCGTCTACATGCTGATGGTGATCCTCTACAGTTCTTTCTTGACGCCCTTCGTCATCATGTTCTCGGTCCCGGTCGCGATCGTCGGTGCCTTGTGGGGGCTCGCGCTCGCGCATCAGTCGCTCAATCTCTTCTCGATGATCGGGATCGTGATGCTCTTCGGCTTGGTCGCGAAGAACGGAATCTTGCTCGTCGACTACGCGAAGACGTTGCGCAAACGCGGGATGCGCGCGCACGACGCGATGGTCCAAGCGGCCGAGACGCGCTTCCGGCCGATCCTGATGACGACCGCGGCGATGGTTTTCGGCATGTTACCGCTTGCGCTCGGCCTCGCTGAAGGCGCCGAATTTCGGCGTTCGATGGGCGTCGTCTTGATCGGCGGGCTGCTCAGCTCGCTGATCCTCACGCTCTTCCTGGTCCCGGTCGTCGACATTTGGATCGTCGGCGGCATCGAACGCCGCGCCGACCGCAAGGCAGCCAAGCGCGAGCATGCCGCCGACGTCGACGAAAGCCCGATCGGCGCGGGCGTTTGACTGCCGTCGCTTAGGTTTCTTAGATCAGGGTATGATGCGCTCGACTGCCTTTCAAATAAGGAGAAGTCGAAATGCAATCATCATCTACGCGCATCGGAGCCGCAACCTTAACAGCTGCGTTACTCGCTTTCGCGCTGCCGCACGGCATTGACGCCCAGCAATCCGTCGGCGTTACCGTGAACGGCCAACCCGTCAATCTATCGCCGGCGCCGATCGAGCGTGCCGGGCGGGTATTCGTTCCGCTCCGCGGCGTTTTCGAACGGCTTGGAGCAAGCGTCGTCTACTCGAACGGCCAGATCAACGCGACCGGCAACGGGCGCGATATCTCGCTGCGGATCGGCTCGACTCAGGCGACGGTGAACGGACAGCCGCAAGGACTCGACGTCGCGCCGTTCATCATCGGTGCGAGCACCTACGTCCCGTTGCGCTTCGTCGCCCAGGCGCTTGGCGACGCGGTAAATTGGGACAACTCGAACAGCATTGTAGCGATCACGACGAACGGTCAGGTCGCGCAACAGCCCCAACCGCAACGGCAGCGGGAACAGCCGCAACAGCAGCGGGAACAGCCGCAACAGCCGGCGCGCAGCCCCATCCAGCTTGAGGCGACTCAGCCGGCGAACGGCACGACCGTCGCGGCGAACCGTCCGGCGATCGAAGCGCGTTTTGCCGGCGCGAATGCCGATCCGAACTCGCTGAAGATTACGCTCGACCAAGTCGACATCACCGCTCAAACGTCGCGTTCGTCGCGCGGTATTCTCTACTCGCCTCCGTCGGATCTGATGCCGCAACGGCACACAGTCGACGTCCGCGGGAACGACACGAACGGTCAGCCGTTCGATCAGCGCTTCGAATTCGTCTCCGGAACCCGTGCCGCGCAGACGTTCCTCGACGTCATGACGCCGCAGAACAACTCGACGGTCGGCTCGACGTTCACCGTAAGAGGTAAGACGATGCCGAACGCACGCGTCACGGTCGAGGCCGGCGGCTCCGCAAGCCTCGCCGGTATACTGGTCCTCGGGACCGGGACGTTTCGCGGCGATACGACGGCCGACGCGAACGGGAACTTCGCTGAAGACGTCTCGCTCAACAACTCGGTCCCAGGCGGTTCGATCAATCTGGTCGTGACCGCGACCGATTCTCAGACGAAAGCCGCCGCACCGCAGGTGCAGCGTCACCTCGTCCGCGGCTAACCGCTAAGCAGGGCGCCGCAAGGTCTGAGCCGGACAACGTGCCGTGGCACCGACCGGCTCAGACTCGCGTCGACTCGTCTTTCTCACCGGGGCCGCCGCCGGGCTCGCCCAGGGCGTGGCCCGCGCACTCGCGCCCGATTACCGGATCGCCTTTACCTTCCGGCCGGACGGGACGCCGCCGGACGAGACGCTCGCGTTCGTTCGGCCGCACGACGCGGGGGCGCTTGCGGTCGCGGGCGACGCGGGCGCGTCCGGTGCGCTGACGGCTGCCGTCGGGCAAGTCGTCCAACAGCGTGGTCCGATCGATGTCGTCGTCCATGCCGTCGGCCCGATCGTCGTCCGTACGTTCAAGAATTTGACCATGGCGGACTACAGGGCGATGGTCGACGGCAACTTGACGAGTGCCGTGGAACTTGCTTTCGCCGTCCTTCCCGCGATGCGCGAAAGGGGTTTCGGAAGGCTCATTTTTTTCGGCATGAATGGTTCCCATGCGACCATCCCGGCGCGCGGCATGAGCCTGTACGGCGCCGCCAAAGCCGGGGTCGTCACCTTCGCGCGCGCGCTCGCGCTCGAAGAAGCGAAATACGGGATCACGGTCAACGCGATCGAGCCAGGCGACATCCGCAACAAGAAAGCCGATCGCGCGGAGGCGCGTACGATCCCGGCAAACAATCCAACGGGACATGCCGGTTCGTGGCAGGATATCGCATATGCGGTCAGGTTTTTAGCATCAGATGACGCCGCGTTTGTCAACGGAGCAGTGGTGGGTGTGAACGGCGGCCTAGTCGAGCCCTACGAGATCGAGACCAAGGGTAGGGCGCCGTGATCGTCGCCGTCTGGACCATCGTCGCGGCCGTGACGGTCATGCGCGGGATCGCTGCGTTCTCCGTCCCGCTGACGGGCGACGAGGCGTACTACTGGGAGTGGAGCCGTCATCTGGCGTTCGGCTACACCGACCATCCGCCGATCGTCGCATGGACGATCGCGCTCTTTTCAGTTTTAGGAACGAGTCCCGGTGTCGTTCGGGTCGGCTTCGTCGTCTGCGGGATCATCGCGACCTTAGCGATCGCGGCCTGCGCGTCGGAGCTCGCGGGCGGCGACCGCCGCGCGGGAGCCGTCGCCGCGCTCGCCTTCTCGTTGACGCCGGCGATGTCGCTCGCGTTCGGGAGCGCGAGCCCGGATGGGCCGTACCTGGCGTTCTGGTGTCTCTCCCTTTGGCTCGCCGCGCGCGCCTTCAACCGGCCCGACGAAAGAACGTTCGCGTTCCTCGGTTTGGCGCTCGGCGGAGCGATTCTATCGCGCATGACCGCCTTTGCGCTCGTCTTCGGCATCATCGCCGCTGCGTCGTTGCCGGGACGGCGCGCCATTTGGAAACAGGGTTTGTGGATCTCGTTTGCGGTCGCCGCCGCATGCTTCGCGCCGTTCGTCATATGGAACGCGCAGCACGGCTGGGCGACGATCGGCTTTACGTTCTTCAGCCGGCACGTGAACGAAGGCTTCTCGCTGCGGCGCGTCCTCGAGACGCTCGGCGTGCAAGCCGCTGCGTATTCGCCGGGGATATGGCTGGGCGCGGTCGTTTGCGCCGTGCGGCCGCGCAACGCGCTCGTCGAATGGACCGCCGTCCCGCTGTTCGTCATCATGATGTTCATCGCGCTGTTCGAGCGTGTCGAGACGAACTGGTTCTTCGGATCGTTCGCGTCGATGTGCGCGGGTCTGGGTCTGGCGTGGGTTCACCTCAATCACCGCTCGCGCTTGGTGTGGGCGAGCACGTCGATCGTCCCCGCGCTCGTGCTCATCCCGCTGCTCTTCACCGCTGCGCTCGCGCCGGGTCCGATCTATCAGGCGATACGGGATACCGGCTCGACGTTGCGCAACACCGGGCCGTTTGAGATCTACACGTATCGTCCGCTTGCACGCGACGTGCGCGAGCTCGCCATGGCCAACGATGCGGTCGTCATGACGGACGGCTACGGCCTCTCCTCGCTGCTCGATTTCAACGGCGGGATCGTGCCGGTCGTCATCGGATATGATGCGCAAGGCGCGGAGTCGCGGCGTTGGTATAGCGACGCGATGCACCCGCACCGCGCGCTCTTCGTCGACAAGGCGCCGCTCAATCCGATCGAGGGAAATCCCGGCCGGCCCGATTTCAAGGCCCGGCTTCAGATGGCGTGCGAACGCGTTCGCCCCGGCGGCGTGCTGCGTTACGGCTACGCCGGCGTCCCGCCGCGCGCGTACTACCTTACCTGGTGCGACGGCTTGCGCACGGACGGCTTGCAGATCTTGCGCTGGGAAGCCGCCGACGCGACGCCAACAATTTCGCGCCGCCGCTCCTGAGCCCGGGATGAAGCGATTCTTGGCTTGGCTGCTGCCGATCGCGCTCTGCGCGTGCGCGGAATCTCATGCCGCGACGACGCAGTCCGCGCTCGAAGCATCTCCGACTGCAGCGCCCCCGTATCGAGTGGCGCCTCGTCAAGCAGTCCATCCCTGGAATGGCGGCGATCGCGATCGCTTGAGCTCCGCGCTTGCGGCTGATTTTGCGAACGCGTCCGTCAGCGGTGCGAGCGGCGTCGCGGTCGTCGCCGACGACGGGACCGTGGTGTTCGATCTGCGCGGCAATCGTTCGATGACGCCCGCCTCGACGATGAAGCTGTTCGTGGGATCGACTGCGCTTTTCACGTTGGGCCAAAGCCGGCGGCTGTTCACCGAGTTCAAGAGCTTGAGCTTGCCTGACGGCGACGGGGCGATCGACGATCTGTGGCTGGTCGGCGGGGGCGATCCGGTCCTGACGTCGGACGATCTCGTGCGTGGAGTCGGGATGTTGCGGCGCGCCGGCGTTCGGGCGATTCGCAGTCTCAACGTCGACGCGAGCGCATTTGCAGGACCCGAACAGAATCCGGGATGGCTGCGCGACGACGACCGGTACGACTATGCTGCCGGGACGAGCGCGCTTTCGCTCGATTGGAACGTGGTGAAGACGGTGGTCGACGGAGCGCAAGTCTATCGTCCCATCGCGAACATTCCCGACTACGTCGGCGGGGTTGTCCGCGAACTGCTCAAGCGAACGGGGATCGCGATCGATCGGGTCCAGTTCGGGACGGCGCCGCTCGGTGCGACGAAGCTGTGGGCGCATCCGTCCCCGACGATCGGCGAGTTGGTCCATCAGATGTTTTACGAGTCGGACAACCACATTGCCGAGCAGCTCCTGCGCAGCCTTGGAGCCGAGGATGGGATCGGAACCGATGCAGCGGGTGCCCGTGCCGAGCGCGCGTTTCTCTCCGCCATCGAGGTCCCGGCCGAGGGATTGCGGATCGTCGACGGCAGCGGACTCGCCCCGGGTGACCGGGCGAGCGCCCGGACTCTAGCCGGCCTGCTTGCCCGCCTGGCCGGTCTTCCCGACGGACCCGAGTTCATTCGGGACCTCCCTCGGGCAGGCATCGAGGGGACCGTCCGCTACCATGCGTTCACCGATGCGGCGGGGCGCGTACGCGCGAAGAGCGGACACATCGACGGGGTCAACGCCCTTGCGGGGTACGTGCAAACGCGTAGCCACGGACGCGTCGCCTTTGCTTTCATCGTCAATAGGCCCAGCCTCGACGACGACGCGGTCGAGCGGACCTACGATCGCGCTCTCGATCGGCTCTCGGAGTTCTGAAGGCCCCGCTAGTCCAGGACACCGCTGAGCACCCCGCAAAAGGGCCCTCTTATGGCGACCCCCGCTATCGGCTTTACCTTGATCATGCGGCTGGAGATGCCGAACACGCCGCGTGCCTTCGGGATGCTCGCGTCCGCGATCGGCGATGCGGGCGGGGTAGTCGCGGCCGTCGACATGCGCGCCGTGACCAAGACGACGATCGTCCGCGACGTCACGGTGACCGTCCCGGCCGATGCGATCGCCGAAGCGGTTCGTCTCGCGGCCGAGCGGCTCGACGGCGTCCGCGTCGTCAGCATCTCGGACAACACGTTCCTCGCGCACTTGGGCGGGAAGATCGTCATCGAGCCGAAGTCGCCGATCAAGACGCGTCAAGACCTTTCCGTCGTCTACACTCCCGGCGTCGCGCGCGTCTCGATGGCGATCGCGGCCGATCCCTCGAAGGCCTTTCAGCTGACGATCAAGCGCAACACCGTCGCCGTGGTGACCGACGGGACCGCGGTCCTCGGCTTGGGCGACATCGGACCGCTCGCGGCCTTGCCGGTGATGGAAGGTAAGTGCGCGCTGTTCAAGCAGTTCGCGAACATCAACGCGTTTCCGATTTGTCTGAATACGAAAGACATCGACGAGATCGTCGAGACCGTCGAGCGCATCGCTCCGGTTTTCGGTGGGATCAATCTGGAGGATTTCGCTGCGCCTCACTGTTTTGAAATCGAGCGGCGGCTGATCGAGGAGCTCGACATCCCGGTGATGCACGACGATCAGCATGGGACCGCGGTTGTCATCCTTGCCGCGCTCATCAATGCGGCCGCCGTCGTCGGCAAGCGGCTCGAGGATATGACGATCGTCGTGGCCGGGAGCGGTGCTGCGGGGACGGCGACGATCAAGATGTTGCTGGCGGCAGGGGTGCGCGACGTGATTCCGGTCGACCTTCCCGGTGCGCTCAACCGCACGGATCGCTACGACAATGCGCACTGGACGTGGCTTGCCGAGAACACGAATCGTGACAACCGTCGCGGGTCGCTCGCCGATGTGCTGCGCGGCGTCGACGCATTCATCGGCGTCTCGGCGCCGGGTATCCTGAAGCCCGAAGACATTGCAAGCATGGCGCGCGATCCGATCGTCTTCGCGATGGCGAACCCGACGCCGGAGATCATGCCCGACGTCGCGGCTCCTTACGTTGGGGTCATGGCGACGGGGCGGTCCGACTTTCCGAACCAGATCAACAACATTCTCGCGTTTCCGGGGATCTTTCGGGGTGCGCTGGACTGCCGCGCGCGACGCATCACCGAAGGGATGAAGCTCGCTGCGGCGCGTGCGCTCGCCGCGATCGTCGGCGAAGAGCGCAACCCCGAATACATCATTCCGAGCGTCTTCGATACGCGCGTCGTTGATGCGATAGCGAAGGCCGTGATCGCTGCCGCGATCGAAGACGGCATCGCACGTCGCGCGCGCATCATCTCCGACGACGAAGTTCCGGCTCCGGCTTAATCATGGCGCATCGGGTGTTGATTATCGAGGACGACCCGGCGACTGCTCGCTACGAGCAGACGATCTTAGAACGCGCGGGCTTCGAGACGAAGATCGTCGACTCGGGCGCCGCCGGCTTGGAGACCGCGGCCTCGTTCAAGCCGGAGATCGTTTTGCTCGACGTCGGCTTGCCCGACATCTCCGGGCTCGACGTGTGCACGACCTTGGCCAACCAGAGCGATGCGTACATCTTGATGGTCAGCGCGCACTCGAGCGAAGACGACAAGCTTGCGGGGCTGGGCCTGGGCGCGGACGACTACATCACCAAGCCATTCTCGGGCAACGAGCTGGTCGCGCGGGTGCAAGCGTTCATTCGGCGGATGGAGCGGACGAAGCAGCGCAGCGGTGAAGGGATGCTCAAGGTCGGCGACGCGACGCTCGATCACGACCATCATACGCTTGCACGCAACGGCAAGGACGTCGCGTTGACCGCGCTCGAGTTTCGGCTGCTTTGGTGCCTCAGCGAGGCAGAAGGGAAATTGCTCACGCGCGCGCAGATTCTGGAACGCGTGTGGAATGATGTTTCGGGCGTCCCGACGCGCGTCGTCGACGTGCACGTCGCCGCCTTGCGAAAGAAGCTGGGCGAGGTGGGCGCCCCTGTCTCGATTTCGAGCGTCCGGGGAATCGGCTACAGGCTCGATGCGGTTTAGGGCATTTCTGTGCCTATCGATCTGAATCTTGATCCTCGCGATCCGCGTCCGCTTTATGTCCAAATTGCGGACGGCATCGCCGAGGCGATCGAGAATGAGGCGCTCGCGCCGGGTGAACGCCTCCCCGCCATGCGGGATTTGGCGCGACGTTTGGGATGCGCGCTGATCACGGTCTCGCAAGCATACGAGCTCCTGTCCGCTCGCGGGCGCGTCACCTCTCGCGTCGGCAAAGGGACGTTCGTCGCCGCGCGGCGCGAAGCGCCGAGCCCGTTTGCGCACAAATGGGAGCCGGATATCGGGCGCCTTGCGCGCGCGGAACGGATGGAAGGCGTCCTCGATCAGCTCTCGCGCGCGCGTGTGCCCGGGACGATCTCGCTTGCGACCGGATACCCTGCGCCGGAGACGTTCCCGCTCGCCGATTTTGGCCGCGCCATGCACAGGACGCTGCTCGACGATCCGCCGCAGACGATGCAGTACCGTGCCGACAACGGCGATCCTGACTTGTGCGAAGCCCTCGCCCAGGCGCTGCGTTCGCGCGGCTGCACGGCGTCGGCCGACGAGATCATCGTCTGCTCGGGCGCCCAGCAATCGGCCGACTTGGTCGCGTCGACGATCTTGGACGGTCGCGCGGTCGTCGCGGCCGAGAGCCCGACGTACGCCGGGACGCTTGGCGTCTTCGATGCGCGCGGCGCGAGCTACGTCGAAGTCGCGAGCGACAGCGACGGCGTCCGCGTCGACGACGTAGAGCGCGTTTTCGCCGAATATCGGCCTCGGCTGTTCTACGTCAATCCGATCTCGCAGAACCCGACCGGCGCGGTGCTGCCGCTACGGCGCGCGAAGGCGATCGTCGCGCTCGCGCGCCGTTACGACGTCGTGATCCTCGAAGATCAAACGACGTGGACGTTCACCTATGACGCCTCGGCGCCGCCCCCGCTCGCGGCGCACGATACCGACGGCCGGGTCATCGTCATCGAGAGTCTTTCGAAATCGATCTTTCCGGCGCTGCGCATCGGCTATCTCTACGTCAAGGGCGGATTGCGCGGACCCTTGCAGGCAGCGAAGATCCGCGCCGACTCGTTCACCTCCACGCTGACGCAGCGCGCGCTCTGGCGCTTCCTTTCGTCACCGGCGGCGGCCAGGCACTTGCGCGCGGCCCGTGCGCTCTATCGTGGGCGCCGCGACGCCTGCGTCGATGCGCTCGCGCGTTACTTACCCTGGGCCGATGTTCGCCCGCCGGCGGCGGGCTACAACGTCTGGCTTCCGCTGCCCGCGCGCATCTCGTCCCAAGCGGCGTTCGAAGAATGTGCGCGCGAGGGCGTGTTGGTGATGTCCGCCGAGCCATTTTATCCGACGCGCAGCGGACCGGCCGCGCTGCGCCTCTCGTTCGGTGACGTCTCCGAGCGCGACATCGAAGAAGGGGTCGCGCGCGTCGGACGCGCGCTCGAACGCCTGCGAGTCGCTCCCGTAGCGGTTGCGGCAGGCGGCTGACGTGCGCAAACTGCTCACGCTGACGCTCGCGATCGCCACGATCGGGGGCTGGTACGGTGCGGCCTCCGCCGCGGTCCCATCCGCGGTACGAGCGCGCGCGATCACGTACTCGGCACCTGCCGGTGCGCGGCCCGACGGGCCGTTCTCGAACGCTGATCCCTTCAGCGCGATCGTGCCGAACGGGCGGATCGTTTCGCCGGCCGGCAAGAGCGTCGTCGTCGGAGCGAATGCGCTCGGCGTCGCGCTTTCGCCGGAGGGGCGCTACGCGATCGTGAGCAACGACGACGAGCGAATCTCGAACGTGCGCAGCTCGCTCGACGCCGATGTCGGCGGCGGGATGTCGCTGGCCGTCGTCGACACCGAGACGATGCGGACCGTCTTCCAATATCGTGCAGCGGGCGTCTCGTTTTTCGTCGGCGTCGTCGCCGTGCGCGATCCCATCAATCCCAACCAAACGCTGGTCTTCGCATCGGATGGTCCGCACGGCGCGGTCCGCGTCTTCGGGCTCACCGCGGACGGCCGGCTTATCCCCGACCGCATCCCGGTCATCGTGATCGCCGGTCCGCTCGACGTGAACTTCGCCGATTTCCGGCGCTCGTTTCCGTCCTCGCTCGTCGCGTCGTCCGACGGGCGCTTCGTCTACGTCGTCAACAATCTCGCGAGCACCGTTGCGACGATCGACGTGCGCGCCCGCTCGCTGACCGGCGCTGCGATCCCAGTCGGATTTTTTCCGCTCGCCGCCGCGCTCTCGGGCGAACGTCTCCTCGTCGCCAACGAAGGGCTCATGCGCTACGGGCGTCTCGGCGCCGCCGCCTCGGCGCCGCAATTCGCGCCGGTCGTCCCGGACCTCGGGCGCGCGTCGTCGCTTTCGCTCGTAACCCTCGGTTCGCAGCCGGTCCTCGGCGCGGACGCCGTCCCGATGGATCAAACGCCGGACGGCGTGCGCAACGTCGGCGGCGCGCACCCTGCCGCGATCGCACCGAGTCCCGACGGCGCCTACGCTTTTGTCGCGATGTCAGGGGTCGATCGCATCTCGACGGTTGCGTTGGGCAGCGCGCCGCGCGTCGTAGGCGGGATCGAGTTGCGCCTCTTCGACCGCGGTCCCTACGGCACGCAGCCCGATGCGCTGGCGCTCAGCCGTGACGGGACGCGCTTGTACGTCGCGCTCGCCGGACTCAACGCCGTCGCCGTCCTCGACGCGCACGATCCGGTACACCTGCACCGCATGGGCCTCGTACCGACGGGCTGGTATCCGGCGGCGCTTGCGCTGAGCCCTGACGACAAAACGCTCTACGTTGCAAACGCCAAGGGTTTCGGCGAGGACGCGAGCGCGATGTGGTCGACGCTTCAACAGATCGATCTCACCGCACTGAACCTGGTCGAGACGACGCGCGCGGCGCTCGTCGATACGCGTGCGACTCGGCCGGCGCCGCGCAATCCGGTCGTCCCGCAGACGGTCCTGGACGGTTCGAGCAAGATGATCAAGCACGTCGTCTTCGTCGTGCAAGAAGAGAAGACGTACGACGCTGTGCTGGGCGATCTGGGCACCGGCGATCCGGGGTTCCTCAAGTACGGCGCGTCGATTACGCCGAACCTGCACGCGCTTGCGCAGACGTACGGCCTCGCGGTCAACATCTTCGCCGACGCCGACAACGCCGCGGCGGCCTATCAAATCGTCGCCGGCGGAATCGCATCGACCTACACCGAGAAGACGACGCTCGTGCGAAACGGACGGCTTACCGTCTCCGACGAGAATCAAGATCCCGAAGACTATCCGCGCGCCGGTTACATTTTCGACAATCTTGCGCGGCACGGCATGTCGTACCGGGACTATGGCGGGTTGCTGCAAGTCGCCGGTTACGATCAGGGACGGTACACGCTCGACGTACCGGCACCGCGTCAGCTCGGCGCGCACGTCGATCTCAACTATCCCGGTTGGAACACGCGTGTCCGCGACGAGCAGCGAGCGCAAGAGTTCGTCCACGATTTCGGGGCGCTCGCGGCGGCCGGGCGTGCTCCCGCGTTTTCCTACGTGTGGCTGCCGGGCAACCGGGGTGACACGGCCGACCAGGTCGCGGACGGCGATCGCGCGCTCGGGACGATCGTCGAATCGCTCTCACGCTTGCCCGTGTGGCGCCAAACCGCGATCTTCATCCTGCCCAATGACGCGCAGGGGAACGTCGACCACGTCGATCCGCGCCGCATTTACGCCGTCGTCGTCTCGCCATATGCGAAGCGCGGGTATCAGGGACCGCGCCATCTCTCGACGGTCAGCGTCCTCAAGACGATCGAGGAGGTCCTCGGCCTCCCGTCCCTCTCGCTCGGCGACCTGCTCGCCACCGACATGGCCGACTTTTTCACCGTCCGTCCGAACTTCGCACCGTTTGCGGCAAGGCGCTAGGAGCGGGGTCGACAAGGTACTAATCGAGATGGTTGTGGTGACGGCGGAATCGGGCTACATTGCCCCCTTCATTAAGAGTGATGTCCGCAAGCTCGTCGGCGTCCTGATGATCGCGCCGACGGCTGCCGTCGATCGTCTGCCGCCGATTCACGGCGAGCCTAGTCCGATCGCCGAGCGCGCGCTCGAGCAATACGCGGTTTTCCGCAATCGCCTCGCCGCTCACGGCGTGCGGACCCATGTCATCGAGCCTGAGATCGACGTCCCAAGCGCCTCACTCGTGAGCGACTGCGCGGTCGTCGTCGGGAGCGGAGCGATCCTGATGCGGCCGAGCTCGATCGAACAGCGCCGCTACGTCCCGATCGTCGAGCGTGCGCTCGGGCAGCTCGGGATCCCGATTGTCGGGCGGGTCGAAGCCCCGGGCTTGCTCGACGGGAATGACGTCGTCCTCGGACCGCACGTCGCCTACGTCGGCGTCCCGCACGGACCCTCGCTCGCGGAGCAGCGCAGCAATCAGTTCGGGCGCCGTCAGTTCGAAACGATTGTTCAAGGACACGGCTTTCGCGCGGTCGAGCTCTCGCTCGCCCCCGATGTGCGCCGGCTGCGCAACGTCTTAGCGTTCGCGGACGACGATTGCGCGCTGGCCGCGCCCGAAAAAGTCGATTTGATCGCGGTCAAGGATACGCGGATCCTCGAAGTCCAGCGCGGCGAAGAATACGCGTGCGGCGTCCTGACCCTCGGACCGCGTTCGGTCCTTGCGAATTTCCGCTATCGGTACTCGCTGCTCGAGATGAAGAAGGCGAAAATCTCGGTCGAAGCGATCGATCTGGGGGAATTCGGGAAGGCGGGAATAGGGCCGTTCGCCCTCGCCGTCCCGCTCAAGCGCCTCTAGCAATGCGCGTCGCGATCGTCTCCGACATTCACGGAAACGTTCGCGGGTTGGATGCCTGCCTGGCTGATTTGGCCGAACAGGGTGGTGCCGACACGATCGTCGGCGCCGGCGACTTGTGCATGGACGGCGCGCGATCGAGAGAAGTCCTCGAGCGCTTGCGCGATATCGGCGCGCGGTGCATTCGCGGGAACACGGACCGGGAGATTGCCGACGATCCCGGCAAGTTCGATGAAGAGACGGCGGCCGACATCCGCTGGCAACAGCTGCATCTCGGCACCGAGTGGCTCGCGTGGCTGCGCTCGCTCCCCGAGGCGATCGCGGTCGGCGATCCCTCCAACGAGCTCTTGATCTGCCACGCGAATCCGCGCAACGACGACGAGCACGTTTGGCCCGATGCGACCGACGAGCAGCTCGAGCGGCTCTTCACCGGTGTGCGTGCGACGGCGATCGCATTCGGTCACCTGCATCTGCCGTACGCGAGGATATGGCGCGGGAAGCTCTTGGTCAACGTCGCTTCAGCAGGCCTTCCGAAGGACGGGGACGAGCGGGTCGGCTACGCGATCCTGACGGAACGCTCGGGCGGTTGGGAAGTGAAGCATCGCCGCGTACCGTTCGACGTCGAAGAAGTGGCGCGCGAATTGGAGACGAGCGATATGCCGGGGCGCAAGGAGCACCTCAAAGTGTTGCGGCGCCACCGCTACAAGGAGCTCGGCGCGGTCATTCCGTAGCTCGTACGGCTATCGTGAACTCTGCAGTCCCGGCGATCGAGATTTCTCGTTTAACCAAGCGCTACGGCGCGCTGACTGCCGTCGACGACGTTTCGTTGACGGTCGAAGCCGGTGACTTCTTCGGTTTTCTCGGGCCCAACGGTGCCGGAAAAACGACGACGATCAACTCGATCGTCGGCCTCGCCAAAATTACGTCCGGGACGATCAAGCTCTTCGGGCATGACGTCGTCAAGGATTGGCGCGCGGCGCGACGGCTCGTCGGGATCGCGCCGCAAGAATATAATTTCGACCGTTACCTCTCGATCCGCGATATCATCATCTACGAGGCGGGCTACTACGGCTTACCACGGCGCGCGGTCGAGAAGCGCGCCGACGATTTGCTCGAGCTCTTCGATCTGGGCTCGAAGGCGAACGACGGGTACCTCAAGCTTTCGGGCGGGATGAAGCGGCGCTTGACGTTGGCGCGCGCGATGATCCATTCACCGCGGCTGATGATCCTCGACGAGCCGACGGCGGGAGTCGACGTCGAGCTGCGGATCGAGCTGTGGGAGATGCTGCGCAGGCTCAACGCCGAGGGGATCACGATCTTCCTCACGACGCACTATCTCGAAGAGGCGGAGTCGCTTTGCCGCAACATCGGGATCATCGAAGGCGGTCGCCTGGTCGCGCTCGAGTCGACGGCAAAGCTGGTTGCGCGGCGCAACGACACCGTCCTCACGATCACGGTCGACCGTCCGATTCGCGCGCTCCCGCCCGAACTCGTCGCGCGCGGCGCGACCCTCGACCCGAGCGACGTCGTTATCCACCTGCAGGGCATCCTGCCCAGCGAGATTGCGAGCGCGCTTACGGAAATCGAGCGCGCCGGCTTTATCATAGAGGACATGGAGTACAAGCGTAGCTCGCTGCAAGACGTCTTCTTGGAGCTCACCCGCCGATGAGTCTCGCGAACTACATCGCGCTGTACACGCTTTTCCGGCGCGAGATGGTCCGTACGTACAAGATCCTCAATCAGGTCGTCTGGCCCCCGATCATCTCGACCTTGCTCTACGTCTTCGTCTTCGGCCTCGCGCTCGGGAGCAGGATTCGGACCGTGCAGGGCGTCTCGTACGCCGAGTTCCTGATCCCCGGCCTCATCATGCTGCAGGTGATCGACGGGGCGTACGGCGAGGCGTCCTCGTCGGTCTTTCAGGGGCGCTTCCAGCACCACATCGAGGAGCTGCTGATCGCGCCGATGTCGGCGCTCGAGATCGTCCTGGGCTTCGTTCTCGCGGGGATCGTCCGCGCTTTCGTCGTCGCCCTGCTCATAACGATTCTGGGCGCGGTCTTCGTCCATACGCTCCCGCACGACTGGGTGATGTATGTCGGGATGATCACGATCGTCGCCATCCTGTTTGCATCGCTCGGCGTCATCTTCGGGCTTATGGCGAGCAAGTTCGACGATGTCGCCAGTCTCACGACGTTTGCGATTACGCCGCTCGTCTTCGTCGGCGGCGTCTTTACCTCGATTCAGTTCTTGCCGCCGGCCGTGCGCCATGCATCGCTCTTCAACCCGATGTTCTACATGATCGATGCCTTCCGCTTCGCCTACACGGGGACGAGCGACATCCCGCTTCGCATCTCGACCGCCGTCGTCATCGTCTTGGCGGTCGTCGCGTTCGCTGTTGCGCTGCGTCTGGTCCACGTAGGATTTAAGTTACGGACATGATCGTACCGCTTGCGCTCCTCATTGCGCTCGGTCCCTGGAGCGGACCGGATCTCCCAACCGGCGCGCCCGACACGATCAAATACAAGCTAACCGTCAACGGCGACGCCGGCAGCGACGTGAAGCTGCGCTCCGGCCCCGTCCCCAAAGACTGGATCGCGTCGTTCTGCACGCAGCGCGTTTGCGCGCCCTTCAAGACGTCGATCACGCTGCCGGCGTCCGGCACCTACGTGATCGAGTTCCAATTGATCCCGCCGGATCAGCGCGCGAAGCGTGCCGTTACCGCAACGGTCTTTGCCGACGACGGGTTCTCGCGCGCGACCGCGTCGTCCAAGCGCTCGGGGTCGACGCAGTAGTCGGCGATTGCGGCTTCGCGGCTGACGTAACCATCTAGGACGTCGTCGAGGACGGCTTCGAACGGGCGTTTGCGCGGATCTCCGAAGCCGCCGCCGCCGGCTTTTTCGATCGCAACGACATCGCCGGTCTTCAAGTGGACGCCGCTAAAGCGGCTTGGCAAGGTCTGCTCGTTCGGCAGCCCCGGATTCACGCGGGCGCTTCCCAATCGTCCGGGTTTTGCGCCGTCCGAGCCCAACGCGGGGACGGTGTGGCGCCCGCCGCGCAGCGTCCACTGGGCGTCGTCCGTGAGGATGTCGTATTCGCGCCGTGGCGCGAGCCCGCCGCGAAATTCGCCTGCGCCGCCGGAATCCGCTATCAATTCAAAGCGCCGGACGCGCGTCGGATACTCGATCTCGATGATTTCGACCGGCGCGGTTCGTCCGTTCGAGAGCAACACGTCGATGCCCGATGCGCCGTCTGCGTGCGAGCTCGCGCCGTAGGCCGATCCGACGAGCTCGTACTGCACGAACGGCGTCCCGTCGGGCCGCGTCCCCGCGATCGACGTCCCGCCGACGCCGCCGTTGCGTGCCTGCCGCTTCGCCGGGACGAAACCGCCCAGCGCCGCGATCGCCGCCTCGGTGATCGCGATCGTCGAGGCCATGTACGTGTTGCACGGTGCCGGAAAGTGCGGATCGAGGACCGAGCCTTTGCGGAAGCGCGTCTCGACGACGCGCGCGACCCCGCCGTTGTTCGGGATTTCCTTGTCGATCATCCCGATCAACGCGTAGTACAAGCACCCGCGGGCGAGCGGCGGGCGGATGTTGACCGGCCCCTGCGTCTGATCGTCCGACCCGGTGAAATCGAAGAGCAGCCGGTCGCCGTTCTTTTCGACGCGCACGTGATAGCGGATGCGCCGGTCGAGAACGATCCCGTCGGTATCGACGAACGACTCGGCTTCGAACGCGCCGTCCGGCCAGGTCGCGAGCTCAGCGCGGATGCGCCGCTCGGTCACGACCTGCTTGGTCTCGAACGTAGCCAGCAACGGCTCGACGCCGTAGCGCGCGATCGTCTCGGCGATGCGGCGCTCGCCTAACCGCGCCGCGCCGACTTGGCCGCGAATGTCGCCGAGAATCAATTCCGGCGTCCGGCTGTTGGCGCGCAGGATCGCCTCGACGTCGCGCACGGTCTCGCCGCGCGCCATGTAGCGGATCGGCGGATATTGGATCCCTTCCTGAAACAATTCGCGCGCGCTGCCGTAGCCTGTCCCCGGAATCACGCCGCCGAGATCGCTCTTGTGCGCGATGCTCCCGCAGAACGCAATCAGTCTTCCGTCGTGAAAGACGGGCGTCACGATCGCCATGTCCATCGAGTGCGGGACGCCGCCCTCGTATGGGTGATTGGTCAAGAACGCATCACCGAGCGCGATCCCGTCGCCGAACGTGCGCCGGATCGCGCGGACGACTTCGGGCAGACACGAGACGTGCAGCGGCAGGACGATGTGCTCTCCGACGACGTCGCCGTTCGCATCGAGCAGCATGCAGCTCGCATCCTGCGACTCGCGGATGATCGTCGAATAGCCGGTCCGAAAAATGCCCTCCTGCATCTCCTGGACGATGCCGGAGAGCCGGCTGTGCAAGACTTGAAAGACGACGGGGTCCACTGGATGAGAATTCGCGCTCCGTTCGAAGTTCGCTTTTCGTGCACTCGCTGATCGTCGAAGTCGCCGTCTTCCTCATCATAGGAGGGTTGATCGGCCTGTTCGGCGGGCTCTTCGGCGTCGGCGGCGCGATCATGTCGATCCCGATCTTGGGGATTTTCTTCGGGATGTCGGAGCAGCTCGCGCAGGGCACCTCGCTCGTCATGGTCGTCTCGAATGTCGTCTTGGCCTTGTGGCAATACAGCCGGCACCAAGTGATGGATCGCAAGAAGGGGATAGCCCTCGCGATCTCGGCGATCCCGTTTGCCTATTTGGGCGCGCACGTTGCGACCCACATTCCCGGCTCGACCTTGCGGATCGCGTTCGGCTGCTTCGTCTTGTTGATTGCGGCGTATATGACGTGGCGAGTGATCGGATCGATCCCGGCCACCAAGCATCCGCTACCCTTCCCGTTCGTCTTTGTCGTCGGCGCGATCAGCGGCATCATGGCCGGCATGTTCGGGATCGGCGGCGCGATGTTCACGATTCCCGCGATGACGCTGCTCTTCGGGATGACGCAAGTGCAATCGCAGGGGATGGCGCTCGCGCTTGCGGTTCCCGGCGCGTTCGTCGGAATGGCGACCTATGCGGCAGCGGGTGACGTCGATTGGTCCGTCGGCGCGGCGCTGGCCGTCGGAGGTTTGTTGACCGTCGGCTGGGGCGCGGCCTTCGCGCACCGTCTACCCGATCGGACGTTGCGCTTGCTGTGGGTCGCCTTCTTGGTGACCGCGGCGATCGGGCTGTTCCTTCGATCGGTCTAGGACTCTCCGGTCGCTCGCTGTAAAGCGCTCGAACGGAGGGAATTCTCGTTGGGCGACATCCTAGGCTTGGGAATTTCTCACTTCCCCCTGCTCGGTGCACCGGACGAGCACATGTCGTCGATCCTGCGCTATTTTCTCTCCGACGAACGCATCCCGGCGCGGGAGAGAGACCCCGCGAACTGGCCCGAGAAGATGCGCGCCGAGTGGGGCAACGATCAAGGCGCGACGGCCGCCGCCGGTCATCGCGCCGCTTTGGTCCGCGGCATGCGCAAGGTGCGCGCCGCGCTCGACGCTTTTCACCCCGACGTCGTCGTGATCTGGGGCGACGATCAATACGAGAATTTCAAAGAAGACGTCATCCCGGCATTCTGCGTTTATGCCTACGACTCGATGGAGATCCGGCCGTGGGAGCACATCTCGTCGAAATCGATGGCCGGCCGACCGAACGTGTGGAACGAAACGAAGGAGACGGCGCGCACCATTCGCGGCCATCAGGAGGCGGCAAAAGCGATCGCGAGCGGGTTGATCGAAGAATCCTTCGATGTCGCCTACGCCTACAAGCCGCTGCACTACGAAGGGCTCGCGCACGCCTTTCTCAATGCCGTCCTCTATCTCGACTACGATCGCACGGGCTTCGAGTATCCGATCATCCCGATCGAGATCAATTGTTACGGACGGCGCTTGATCGCTCATAGCGGGACGTTCAAGCGCCACGACGTGGAGATCGAGCCCGATCCGCCCTCGCCGAGCCCGGGGCGCTGCTTTGATTTGGGCGCCGCCGTCGCGCGCGTTTGCCGGCGGCTGCCCTACCGGGTCGCGCTGCTCGCGTCGTCGAGCTGGTCGCACGCGTTCTTAGTGGAGAAGACGCACCGTTTACAGCCCGATGTCGCAAGCGACCGGCAGCTATACGATCATCTGACGCGTGGCGAGCTGCACGCGTGGCGCGAGGTCCCGCTCGCTGCGGTCGAAGATTCGGGTCAGCAGGAGCTGCTCAATTGGTTCCCGCTCGTCGGCGCGATGCACGAGCTCGGCTGCAGGCTCGCATGGTCCGAGTTCATCGAGGCGTACGTGTTCACGTCCGACAAGGTCGCGGCGATTTTCGAGCAACATCCCAACGGGAAGGCTCACTAGAGGATGCTCAAGCCGCACGAAAACGAACGGATCACGCGGGTCAGGCCCGGGACGCCGATGGGCACCCTGCTGCGGCGTTACTGGCTGCCTGCGGCGCTCAGCGAGGAGCTGCCCGAAAACGACGGTCCGCCCGTAAGCGTGCGGCTGCTCGGCGAGGATTTGATCGCTTTCCGGGACGCTGAAGGTGACGTGCTGCTCGTCTCCGAGCCCGCCTGGAACGCTGCTCCCGAGGCGTATTTTACTTGGGAAGGCGGCGGGATCGTGTGGGCGTATCTGGGCCCGGCGTCGTCGCTGCCGGCTCCACCGGACTACGAGCTGGTTCGCGTCCCCGTCACGCATCGCGCGGCGACGAAGAATCATCAGGCGTGCAATTGGCTGCAGGTGATCGAAGGCGCGGTCGACAGCGTCCACTTCGGTTTTCTGCACAATTCCGACATCAAGGCCAAAGCGCTCTACAATCCGGTCCCCGAGATCGAATTCGAGAAGACCGAGTACGGTTTGGCCGGCGCTGCGATTCATCGTCTCGACGGGCAGAGCACTTACGCGCGCACGTTCCATTTCGTGATGCCGTCGCATTCGATCCGCGGACGGACGCACGCGTGGAACGGCCGGAGGGAGAAGATCCCACACATCAGCGGCCAAATCGCGGTGCCGATCGACGACGAAAATTGCTGGCTCTACAGCTACATCCACTCGCAAACGCTCGACGTCCCGATGACAAGCGAGTTCGTGGCCGCACGCTGGGCGACGGCCGGTCGAGGTCCCAACGACGTGCTGCCGGGGTACCGGCTGAAGCGGAATAAGGCGAACGATTACCTCGTCGATCGTCAGCTGCAGAAGACGACGTCGTTTAGCGGGATCGAAGGGACGAACACGCAGGACGTCGCGATCCAAGAAGGGATGGGTGCGATCCTGGATCGCTCGAAGGAGCACCTCGCCCAAAGCGACCGGGTCATCATCGCGTTCCGCCAACTGCTTTTGGAAGCGATCGAAGCGGTCGAGCACGGCGAGCTGCCGCGCGGCGTCGACCCCTCGAGCTACCGGAACGTGCGGGGAGGCGATCTCATTATCCCGAGCGCTGCCGACTGGCGCGAAGCCTTGAGCGGCGAACTGGCCGCGCGGTTTTAGCGCTAGCGCGTGATCAGCGCGCTCGCGTTCATCGGGCGCGAGAGCGCGCCGACGGAGTATGCGGCGTCGAGCTCAGGCTGGATGTCCTCAGCGCGCAGGGCATCCGCATAGACCACGCGCGTCATCCTCGCGAGCGTCGCGGAATCGACCTTCGCATACTTGCCGAGGATGACCGCCGACTGGTCGTGGTGCGCGTTCGCCCACGTTCCCGCGTCATAGATCGCGCTCGCGAATCGCTTGACGAGGTCGGGATGCGCTTGTGCGAAGTCGGCGGTCGTGAACCAGGCCGAGGTGAGATAGCGGGGCGCGATCGCCGCCGCCGGGTTGCCCAGCGTCTTGATGTGATACGTCGACTTCGCGACGCTGAACGAAGGTTCGGTGAGGACGGCCGCGTCGACGGTCCCGCGTTCGAGGGCCGCCGCCATCTCGGAGACCGGCATTTCGACGAAGCGCAGCTTCGAAGTGTCGGCACCGGCCTTCGTCATCCACACTTTGGTGGTGGTATCGGAGAGCGTGCGCAGCGCGCTCACGGCGATCGTCTTGCCCTCGAGGTCTTTCGGCTTTGCGATCGGCGAGCCGGCGGCGACGCATAAGTACTGGGTCGGGGTGCGCGCGATCAGCAGGGAGCCGGGCGCGATGATCGTCAGCGGTAGCCCGCGCGACACCGCCTGCGCGATTTGCATCGGGGTGCTGATCCCGACGTCCATCGTCCCCGACGCGACCCCGGCCGCAACCGATGCGCCGTTGTTGAGTGTCGTGAGCGTAACGTTCAGCCCGGCTTTTTGAAAGAAGCCGGCGTCCTGCGCGTAATAGGCTGCTGCGCAACAGTCGACCGCCGTCGCCCCGACGCGCAGCGTCGCCGTGCTTTGCGCGAGCAGGAGGGCAGCCAACACGACCGCGGACACGCTAGGCGCGATACATCATGTCGGCGGCGGCGAAGGAGCTAAAGCCGCCGTATTTGGCGGCAACTTCGATGAGCGGCTGCAGGAGTGCGGGCTCCAAGCGGTCACCGTAGAACGCGCGGACCGAAGCTTCGACGACATCGGGCGCCACCCGCGCCACCTTTTCCAAAATCACCGCGCTTTGGTCGTGGTTCTTGTTCGCCCAATCGGCGGTCTGACGAATCGCGGTTTGGAAACGCCGCACTTGCTCGGGGTTCGCCTTTGCCCACGGCGTCGCCGCAAAGTGGGCGCTCGAGAGGAACGTCGGCGCGATCGCCGCCATCGGGTTGGTGATGGGCCGCGCGACCTTTTTCACCGCCGAGACGAACGGCTCGGGGACGAATGCGCCGTCGACGCGGCCATCTTGCAGCGCGACCGCGATCTGCGCGCCCGAGAGCTGGATGAACTTCACGGTGCTCGACGTCCCGCCCGTCTTGTCGAGCCAGTTTTGCGTCCCGTATTGAGCAAAGCCGTTGAGGCCGACGACGGCAACGGTCTTGCCGTTGATGTCGCGGCCGGTCGTCGCCGTCGAGTCCTTCTGCACGAAGAACATCCCGACGGACGTGCGCGGCGTCTGCAAGCCGCCGGGCGCGACGATCGTTATCGGGAGGCCGCGATGGAACGCCAAAATCAGCGAGACGCATTCCGAGCACCCGATGTCGATCGCGCCGCCGGTGAGCGCGACGGTTACCGCCTCGCCGTTCGGCATCGCTTGCACGTCGACGTCGAGCCCGGCGTTCTTGAAGAAGCCCATCTCGTTGGCGTAAAAGATCTGCGACGTGGCGTCGAGCGCCGGTGCCGCAAGGCGGACGCGATCGGCGGCGCGCGCTGTCAAGCCGAGCGAGCTCGTGAGAGCTCCGCCGAGGATACCGATGGCAATGCGACGCTTCATGAGACGCCCTCCGACCCAGGTCATTTTTACCGCTGCCGCTAAACGCCTTTTCGGCATGACGATGATCGATGCGTCTCGCGCGGGACGCCGGTCGATGTACAACGACCATGTTCTCAAGCTCGGCTTTTTTGGCCAAAACTGCTCGTCGGGCCGGTACATTACGCTCGCGGAAGAGCGCTGGCCGGCGAGCTGGGAAGAGAATCTGCGCGCAGCCAAGCTCGCCGACGAAGCCGGACTCGATTTTCTCTTGCCGATCGGCCGCTGGAAAGGCTACGGCGGCAAGACCGACTATGCGGGGACGTCGTTCGAGACGATCACGTGGGCGACGGGCCTGCTTGCCGCGACGAAGCGGATCTGCATTTTCGGAACGGTTCACGTCCCGCTGTTTCATCCGCTGATCGCCGCCAAGCAGATGGTGACGGCCGATCACGTCGGCCACGGCCGCTTCGGCCTCAATATCGTCGCCGGGTGGAACGAAGACGAGTTCGGCATGTTCGGCATCACCCAACAGGATCATTCCGGGCGCTACGAGCAAGCGCAGGAGTGGATCGACGTCATGAAGCGCATTTGGTCCGAGGACGATTTCGATTTTTCCGGCAAGTTCTACGATCTGAAGGGCGTGCGCGAAAAGCCCAAGCCGTACGGCGGGACGCAGCCGCTCATCATGAACGCAGCGATCTCGGAAGACGGGCGCGCTTTCGCGCTGCAGAACTGCGACGCGCTCTTCACCGCAGCAAGCTACGGCTTCGACGACGACTCGCTGCGCCGTGCGAAGGAAGAAATCGCGAGTCTCAAGGCGGCGGCGCGCGCCCTCGGTCGAGAGATCGACGTCTACACGAACGGAACGCTTTTGTGCCGCCCGACGCGCAAGGAGGCGCAGGAATATCACCAGCATCTGTGCGTCGAGCTCGCGGATTGGGAAGCAGTCGACAACATGTTGCGGATGCGCGGCCGTCTCAAGGACGTATCGCCCGAAGAGCACGAGAAGCTGCGCAGGCGCTACGCGACGACGAGCGGTGGCTTTACGTGCATCGGGAGTCCCGACGACGTCGCGGAAAATCTCGAAACGGTCAGCCGGCTCGGCTTTACGGGGATCGGCTTGACGAGCGCGCACTACGCCGACGAATTTCATTACTATCCGGAAGAGATTCTTCCGCGCCTCGAGCGGAAAGGGCTACGGCATGCGCGATAAGTACGCGATCGTGGGGACGGCGACGAGCGAGCTCGGACGAACGGGGATGGACTCGCTCGCGCTGCTCGAGCAGGCGATGCGCCGCGCGATCGACGATGCGGGGTTGAAGGTCAGCGACATCGACGGGATCATTTGTCGCGGGCCCGACAACGTCTACACGCAGCATCAGCGCATGGGTCAACGCCTGGGCATAGACGTCCGGTTCAGCACGACCTTGACCAACGGCGGCGCGAGCCAGATCCTCTCGGTCGCGCTCGCGTGCATGGCGATCGACGCGGGGCTCGCGACGACGGTCGTCACCGGCTACGGCCGCAACAGCTGGACGCGGACGCACCGCACCGAGAGCCAACGCACGAACATGGAGCTCACCCCCGACGACCAGCTCCCCAAGGAGTTTGCCCCGGAATACGGCTACTACGGCGCGGTGGCAACCCACGCGTTCGGCGCGCGCCGTCATATGTTCGAGTACGGGACCAAGCGCGAGCATTTCGCTGGGGTCGCGATCGCGTTTCGCGAGCACGCGCTGCGCAATCCCAATGCGGTGATGAAGAAGCCGCTGACCCTGGAAGATTATTTATCGGCGCGCATGATTGCGGAGCCGTACGGTCTCTACGACTGCAGCCTGGTCAGCGACGGCGCCGGCGCGACCGTCGTCACCTCGCTCGAGCGCGCGAAGAGCCTGCGCCAGCCGCCCGTCGTGATCAAAGGATTCGGGACGTTCAACAACACGCGCGGCTGGCTCGCGGACGATCACATGATCCGCACCGCGGCGATCGGCAGCTCGCAGCAGGCATTCAAGATGGCCGGCGTCACGCCCAAGGACATCGACACGGCGCAGATCTACGACTGCTTCACCGGGATGGTGATCGCGCAGTTGGAGGACTACGGGTTCGTCAAGAAAGGCGAGGCGGGGCCGTTCGTTGCGTCCGGCGCGCTGCGTCTCGACGGAGCGCTGCCGACGAACACGTCGGGCGGCCAGCTCTCGGAAGCGCACGTCGAGGGGATGCTGCAGATCGTCGAAGGCGTGCGGCAGCTGCGTCATACGTATCCGGCCGAGCGGCAAGTCAAGGATGCCGAGATCGCGTTGATCAGCGGTCACGGCGGCAACACCGTTTGCCACTCGAGCTTGATCTTGGGGCGCGCAGCATGAGCGCAGCGGAGATGCCGCTTCCCGAGCCATCGATCGAAACGGAGCCGTTCTGGGCGGCCGTTCAAGAGCGCCGGCTGATCATGCCCAAGTGCGATGCCTGCGGGAAGGTCACGTTCCCGCCGACCGTCGCTTGTCCGCATTGTTCGAGCAGCGCGTTCACGTGGGCCGAGATGAGCGGACGCGGCAAGGTCTTCAGCTTCGTCGTCTACCATCGCGTCTACAACCCGGCGTTCAAGGACAAGGTCCCCTACGTCGTCGGTGTCATCGAGCTTGAAGAGGGCCCGCGCATCATCTCCAACGTCGTCGGCATGCCGATCGGCGACGTGCAATGCGAGATGCCCGTGACGGTCGTTTACGAGGAGGTTCGCGACGGATACCTCATTCCAAAGTTCACCCGCCGCTAGCGCGTCGAACGGCGCGCTCGCCGGCATCACGGTCCTCGAGGTCGCGAACTATGTCAGCGGTCCGTATGCCTCCATGCTCTTGGGAGATCTCGGCGCTACCGTCATCAAGATCGAATCGCCCAACGGCGGCGACCCTTTCCGCGGATGGGGCAGGGTCGAGTACAGCGCGACCTTCGGTTCGCTCAACCGCAACAAGAAAAGCGTCGTCCTCGATTTAAAGGAAGACGGCGACGTCGAGGCCCTGCGCGGGCTCATCGCGCGCGCCGACGTCCTGATCGAGAATTTCCGGCCGGGGACGATGGAGCGGATGGGGCTCGGCTACGACGACGCCCGCCGGCTCAACGAACGGCTCATCTATTGTTCCATCACGGGCTTCGGAAGCGACGGGCCGTATCGCGACTATCCGGGATATGACACCGTCGGCCAGGGGATGAGCGGGCTGCTGAGCTTGTTGACCGAGCGTGATGCTCCCAAGCCGATGGGGATCTCGCTCTCCGATCACTTGGGCGGGATCTTCGCCTGCTACGGCGTCCTCGGCGCGTTGATGGCGCGCGAGCGGACGGGTAAGGGTCAGCGCGTCGAAACGTCGCTGCTCGAATCGTCGATTGCGTTCCTCGCCGAGAACGCAGCGAATTATTTCGAAGGCGGCGGTCCGCCGCCGAGCCGCGCGACGCGGACGCGTCAAGCGCAGGTCTTTGCTTTCGTCGCGAAGGACGAGCGGCCGTTCGTCGTGCACCTTTCCTCGCCGCCGAAGTTCTGGGAAGGGCTACTCAAGGCGACGGAGCTGGAGCACCTCGCAGGCGACGAGCGCTTCGCGACGCGTCCCGCACGCAGTAAGAACTACGATGCGCTCGAGGAGATCCTCGCACGGACGTTCCGCACGAGGGATTGCGACGAATGGCTCGCGCGCTTGCGCGCAGCCGACGTCCCATGCGGCCCGCTGAACGATTTCAAGGAAGTCTTCGAGGATCCGCAAGTCGAGCATCTGCGCATGCGGCGCGAGCTGCCGCATCCCAAGCGCGGCAAGGTAACGGTCGTCGGCAGCGCGGTGCGCTTGAGCGACACTCCGGTCGCGATCACGTCTGCCGCGCCCGAACTCGGCGAACACACCAAGGAGATTTTAGGATGATGCTGTTACGGGCCCCCTCGGGGAATCGTGCACTGAAGATTATCTTGATGGGCCCGATTGTTTGGGGGCCCCATGCTTTGCATGGGGGGCGCGGAGCCTGGGGCGGAGCGCCTTACAAATGAAACGCCTTGACTTCGCCGTCGGTCTGAGCTCCGTTCCAGCGGTCGTGGCGACATCGCGATGGGCCGCTGAAAGCCAAGAGCTCACGACCGTGTTCAACGGTCATCTCGGCATCGCGACCGACGCGCCGCTGTGGATCGCCGACCAGAAGGGCTACTTTCGCGATCAAGGGATCAAGATCGAGTACGTCAAGTTCACGTCGAGCGAAGAGATGATGCCGCTCCTTTCGACGGGGAAACTCGACATCGGAAACGGGGCGCCTGGCGCGGCCCTCTACAACGCCGTCCTCCGCGGCATCGATGTTCGGGCGGTCGCGGACGCGGCGACCGATCCGCCGGGCTACGGCTGGTCGAAACTCTTGATCCGTGCGGACCTCCTGAGGAGCGGCCGTTTCAAGACGATTCGCGACCTGAAGGGGATGCAGATCGCGGGCGCCGCCACGGCGAGCTCGAGCTCGCCGCAAGTCGCGCGCCTCGTCGCAATGGCCGGCTTGAAATACAGCGACATCACGCGTCTGGTGCTGCCGTATCCTCAGCACCCCATCGCGCTTCAGAACGGAGCGATCGAAGCGGCGCTGACCATCGAGCCGTTCGCGACCCTTGCAGTAGACCGCGGCGTCGCGGTCGCCATCATGGGGAACGATCGCTTCTATCCGAACCAGGAGGTCTCGTGCTTGCTGTGCTCGGCGTCGCTGATCAGCAGTCGCCGGGATCTCATCGTGCGGTATCTGCGCGGCTATCTCCGCGGCGTTCGCTTTTATGAGGACAGCCTCGCCGGCGGCCGGATTGCCGGTCAAAATGCGGACGAGGTCGTCAACGTCATCGCGACCCATACCGGATTGAACGAAACTTTGATCCGCAGGACGACACCGGTGAGCATCGATCCGAACGGTCGCCTTAACGTTGCTTCCATGCGTGACGACCTCGTTTTTTACAAGGATCAAGGCTACGTCAAAGGCGACATCACCTCCGAAGCGGTCGTCGACACGACGCTTTCGCCGGAAGCCCTCAAGACGATCGGCGTCTACAGAAGAAGAGTCTAGGAAGAAAGGCGCAACGATGAAGCTCCCCGCCGACATCTACCCCGAGTCGCGCAACCGCTTGCCGATGGTGCGACGCGATGACCTCAACGATGAGGGCAAGGAGATCTTCGACGCGCGCAAAAACGACCGCCGTTCGCTCGTAGGACTGCAGGGCCCGAGCGGAATTCGCTTGCACAATCCAAAGTTGGCGAAGCTCTCGAGTCCGCTCAACCGGTACTTGCGGTTCGAAGCAGGGCTCGATCGTCGCGTCGTGGAGGTTGTGATCTTGGCGACGGCACGCGAGTTCGATCAGCCCTTCGAATGGGCGGCGCACGAAGGAGAAGCCCTCAAGATCGGCGTGGCGCAAGATGTCATCGACGTCGTTCGCTTCCGTAAGCCGGTCGACGGGCTCGGCGAGCAGTACGCGGCGATGATTCGCTTGGTACGCGAAGCGTGCGGCGCACACAAGGTGAGTTCCGCGACCTTCGCTGAGGCGATGCGGCTCTTCGGAAAAGAACAGCTCCTGAACTACGTCGCGCTCATCGGCGGCTACGCGGACACGGCGATTCTCCTGACCGTCTTCGATCAACAGCTACCGGCGGAGAAAAGGAGCACCTTGTGAGCGCCATTCTCTTCACCATCGTCACAGCTCTCGCTGCCCACGGCTTCCTCTATGCCGGCGGACACTACACCGCCGGCCCCGATGGCGGACAGATCATGACCGGGCAAATGTACGCCGAGTATTTCGTTCCGAAACGCGTGACGCATCCGTTTCCGATCGTGCTGATCACGGGCGGCGGCTCGACGGGCTTGATCTACGAGGAGACGCCGGACGGGCGTCCCGGCTGGGCCGACTACTACCTCAATCACGGCTACAAAGTCTACGTCACCGATCAACCGGCGCGCGGCCGATCGATCCAAGATCCAAAAGTCGACGGGCCGATGGTGCGCGACACGGTCGATTCACTCGAACGGCGCCTGACCATCACGGAACGGTTCGGCCTCTGGCCGCAGGCGAAGGATCACACGCAGTGGCCCGGCGCGGGGACGCCGGGGGATCCGATCTTCGACGAATTCATCAAGTCGCGGGGGATGTCGCTCGGCAGTCAGTTGACGATGGAGCGGCTCAACCGTGACGCGGTCGCCGATCTCCTGGATCGCATCGGGCCCGCGATCATTCAAACGCACTCGCAATCGGGCGACTACGGCTGGGTCATCGCCGACGTGCGGCCCAAACTCGTCAAGGGGATCGTCGCCGTCGAGCCCAACGGCCCGCCGGTGAACGAAGTGGCATACACCGGTCCTCCGGATTATTTCGGAAAAGAAACGCCGGGCCGTCCATGGGGCCTGACCGCCGGACCGATCACGTACAACCCGCCCGCCGGCAGTTCGTCCGAGCTCCGCTTCGTGCAGCAAGAGAAGGCGGATGGACCAGGCCTCGCGCGCTGCTGGTCGCAAGCGGCGCCGGCCCGCCAGCTGCCGATGCTGCAAGGCATCCCGATCTTGGTCGTGACCTCACAGGCGTCGTATCACGCGCCCTACGATCACTGCACTTCGCAGTACCTGACGCAAGCCGGCGTCAAACACGACTGGATCAAACTGGTCGATCGCGGCATTCTCGGCAACGGGCACGATATGATGATCGAAAAGAACAACATGGCGATCGTCGCCGTGCTTGCCCAATGGCTTGCTTCGAAGGGTCTCTAGCGCACCTTCGCGAGAAACGGCAGAACGACGCGGTCGAACGCGTCGGGATCTTCGATGCAGCATGCATGTCCGGTTGCAGGGATGAGCGCATGGTGCGCGCCCGGTATGAGCCCTGCGGTCTCGCGACCCGCCTTCAACGAGTTGTCGTGCTCGCCGTTGATCACGAGCGCTGGCTTCTTTAGGCCGGGCAACCGGCTGGACATGTCGCAGTCCTCGCGTGCCCGGAAGATTTGCGCGATGCACTTGCCTGAGAGCAGCGGAGCGCGCTCGATGAAGAGCCCGAGCAGCCACCGCCCGAGCCCGGTCGTCGGAAATCCGGGAGAGACGAGCTCGCAAATGTGCTTCGCGAGATAGCCCGGCATCTCGTTGAGATATCCCGCGATGCGGCCGGCGACGTGCCCGCCGCCGCGACTGTTTCCGCCGACCAGGATCAGCGCGTCGACGATTTCGGGCTGATCGAGCGCGATCAGCATCGCGATCCCCGAACCGACGCTGCAGCCCGCGAAGACCGCGCGCGCGATCCCTTCATCCCGGCAGACGGCGAGGACGTCGTCGGCCATGTCGCGCAGGCTGAACTCCGATTCCGGCTT
>DATNIC010000225.1:0-6089 GCA_035604635.1 Binatia bacterium | reverse complement strand
ACATAGAGAAGGTAGCGGCCCGCTTCGGCCGGAAACCCCGAGCTGCCGTCGGCGCTCACCCAGCCGGCGAACGCATCTTGTTGGCGAACGAACTCACCGGGCTCCGATTGCTCGGCGGGGAATTGCGGCTTGATGGTCATGCCCGCGAGAGTTCAACCGCCCAAGTCCGCAGCCATCTCCGGCGGCACAGGCGTGACCACCCCCGGCAAGCAAACATCCGCCGATGCGGTATCACGAGCGAGCACCCTTCGTCCCGATCGCCGGGCGGCCGAAGTTAACGTGGCCGAACAAGGCTCGGCTTGCCGTTTGGGTCGTCCCGAACATCGAGTATTGGCACGAAGACTCACTGCACGGCGCCACGATTGCGACGCCGGCAAGAGAGGTGCCCGATGTTCCCAATTACAGCTGGCGCGAGTACGGCGCCCGGGTCGGGATCTGGCGAATGATGCGGATCCTGCGGGACCTCGACATCAAAGGGACCGTCGCGCTCAACTCGGATGTCTGCGCGCACTACCCGCAAGTCGTCGAAGCCTGCGCGGAGCTCGGCTGGGAGTTCATGGGGCACGGCCTCACCAACAGCGCGTCGATGAACGGCCTGCCCGAGCACGAGGAGCGCGCCGTCATTCCCGATGTCTTGGAGACGATCGCGCGGAAAACCGGCACCCGTCCGATCGGGTGGCTCGGCCAAGGTCTGGCCGAAACCGAGCACACGATCGACATCCTGGCCGAAAACGGCGTTCAGTACGTCGGCGACTGGGTCAGCGACGAGCAACCGCATCCGTTGAAGACGACGCATAGATCAGACGCGTTTTTTGAGATCGTCGCGATGCCGTACACGCTCGAGATCAACGACATCGGCGTCTTCATGCGCCGCGGCTTCAGCGGCCCCGACTACGACCGGATGATTCGCGATCAGTTCGACGTGCTTTATGAAGAGGCCGCCGAAACCGGCAAGGTCATGTGCGTCGCGCTCCACCCGTACATCACCGGCGTTCCCTTCCGGGCAAAGTACCTCGAATCCGCGCTCACTTACATGCGCGAAAAAAAGCGGGTCTGGTTCGCGACGGGATCGGAGATTCTCGCGGCATACAAGGCGCAGCGCTAAAGGTCGAGGCGCGGACGCCGCGCCGGCGCCCGCGCCGTTCGCCTAAGCCGGCCTAGTAGTAACGATCGTCTCGATCGCGATGACGGTCCCGTTGGTCGTCGTAGCCGCGGTTGTACCCGCTACGATAGCCGTGCACGTCGATCTCGTCCGCGTTGATCGAGCCGTCGCGATTGCGCGTCCCGTATACCACGACGTTCATGCCCGGCCCAAGCGTCGTCCCGGTCGGGTTAATGATCGTACCCTGATGGAGATACACGGGCCGGCCGTCCTCGAGGCTCATGTTGAAGCCGCCGAATGATGAGACGGTCCCCGAGAGCGAACTCTCGTGATTCCACGGGCGGTCCTGCGCCGACGCCATCGCCGGCAGTAGGGAAACGGCCGCCGCCAGGGCGAGTCCGCGAATGATAACGTTGTAGTTCATGACATCACCTTTTTTGCGTGCTAGCTGCAGCACTAACGTGATGCTTATCCCGCAAAGTGCTTCGAAATCGCTTAGAGCGAGTCGAGCTCGCTCTCCGTCACACCGTAGTCGGCAAGCGCTGCCTCGCGCGTGACGTAACCGCGCCGAACGTCGGCCCGCACCGCTTCAGCAGCGCGCTCCTTCGGATCGCCGAAGCCGCCGCCTCCGCCGCTTTCAATAACGACGACGTCGTCCGCTGCGAGCTGGACGCCCTGCAGCTTCCCATTGGGCGGCTGTACGACTGTGCCGTCAGCGCGCTCGATCCGCGTGCAGTTCGGCAAACCGGGCTTGCCGTTGCGCAATCCCCACGGCGCGCATTTGGTTCGTTCCATCTTCGTGATGATGTTCATTGGGGCAAGGGCCCGCATGCGGCGTTTGACGCCCAGGCCGCCGCGATGGCGTCCTGCGCCGCCCGAGTCCGGGCGGAGCGCATAGCTCTCGATCAGGATCGGCAGCTTGACTTCCGTCGCTTCGCTGGGCGAGTTGTGCGTGTCGCCGTCGTTGATGCACACGGTCGCACTCATGCCGTCGCTGTTGTATTTGGCGCCCCAGCCGCCGCCGGGAAGTCCGACGGACGCGACGTAAAATCGTCCGCTGCGCGGATCGGTCCCGAAAAGATTCATCGAGCACAAGTCGGCATGATGGCCGGCGACGACGCGCTCGGGAAGGGCCGGCGAAAGCGCTTTGAAGATCGAGTCGACGACGGTCATCGGAATCGTCATCCACTGCCGCATCGCCGCAGGCTTTACCGCGCTGACGACGCGTCCCGGCGGCAAGATCACGTTGAGGGGTCGAAACATCCCGTCGTTGATCGGATAGAGGCGTGGAGTCGTGACGCACTTGAAGGCGACTTGAGCCGCGGAGCGCCCCGCTGTCGCACCGGAGTTGTAGTAGCCGGCAACCTGACGGCTGACCTCGCTCAAGTCGACCGTCATCTCGTCGCCCGCGACGACAACGCGCACTTTGATCGGAACCGGATCGGTCCCGACGCCGTCGTCGTCCATATAGGACTCGGCCTCGTACGTTCCATCGGGAATCGCCCGTACGGCGACGCGCGCGAGCCGCTCGCTCTGCTCGTAGATGTTGCGAATGCTGCCGAGGACCGCAGGCTTGCCGTAGCGTTCAAACAGCGCGTTCGCGCGCCGCTGACCGGTTCGGATCGCGGCGACCTGCGCGCGGAAGTCTCCCATGGCGAGTTCCGGAATCCGGACATTGGTTCGGATGATTTCGGTCAACTCGCGATCCTGGACGCCCCGCTTGAAAATCTTGACGATCGGGAGCTGCAACCCCTCGGAGTAGATGTCGCGCGTCTGACCACCGAGCGTCCCGCCGACGTCCTGCCAGTGCGCCATCGACGAGGCAAACGCGACGAGCTCGCCGTCGTGAAAGACGGGCAGAGTGAAGATCATGTGGTTGAGGTGGCTGCCCATGATGTACGCGTCGTTCGTGAGCAGGATGTCCTCGGGCTCGATGCCGTCGGGACCGTAGAATGCGAGCTTCGCCTTGATCGCATCCGAAAGCCCGCGGATGAACATCGGCAAGCCCAAGCCGATCGAGACGGTGTTGCCCTGCGCATCAAAGAGGCCCACCGTGTAGTCGAGGGCCTCGTAGATGATCGGATTGTACGCCGTCCGCATGAGATTGGTCTTCATCTCATCCGTGATGGCGATCAGCGTATTCCGGATGATCTCCGATGTGACCGGATCGGTCACATCTTTTTCGACGATCAAGCGGCGCTAGTGCGAGGGAAGCGGGTTGTTCACAGCCTCTTCGAGTGACGTAGCGCGCCTCCACTCCTCGGGCGGCCGGGATTTACCATCCTCTTTGATTTGATCCATGTCGCAGTAGATCTCGACCACGTACCCGTCGGGATCTTTGAATTCGACCCCGATGTTGCCGCCCGGGCCGCGCCGGCCTTCATAGCTAATAGGGATGCCGCGCGCTTGCAAGAAGTCGCGCGCGGCAAACAGCGTCTCGATGGAGTCGACCTCCATCGCCCAGTGGTGGATCTGCAGCGTTTTCGCGTCGTTCCTTTCGGGTTTCTTCTTGCCCGGCGACGGCACGAGCGCGATCGAGTGATGGTCGCCCGTTGATTGCAGGAAAACCATCCCGTTCTCGTTCAGGTCGGTGACGGTGAAGCCCATGATTTCGGTCCAGAACTGCGTGCTGCGTTCGAGGTCGCTGACCTCATACACGACGTGCCCGAGCTTGCGAACCTTGATAGGAGTCTTGGTCTGCTGCTTAATCATCTTGCTTCAATCCTACGCCACTTCACGCCAGGCTGCAAGCCGCATCTCGACCGCCCGCAGCAGGTAGGTGAGGACGACGCCGGTGATCGCCAGCGTCACGACCGCGACGAAAAGAGTCGGCATATCGAACACGCTGCTGGCCGTCGTGATGATGTTTCCCAAACCGGCGCGCGAGCCGAACAGCTCGCCGACGACGACGCCGACGAGACCACGCCCGACAGCCAAGCGCATCCCCGCGACGATAAACGGCGCCGCCGACGGAATCGAAACGGTTCGGAAGATCCGCGGGCCGCTGGCGCAAAATGCACGCGCAACCGTCAGCAAGCGCCGGTCGGTCGATTCCAGACCGGCTTGCGTATTGATGATCATCGGGAAGACGACCATCATGATGACGACCGCGACCTTCGAAGCGATGCCGACGCCGAACCAAATGATGACGACCGGCGCAAACGCGATCATCGGCGCGGCGTAGAGTCCGGCGATCCACGGCTCCAGGTAGTCGCTCACGCTCTTCCAGGTCGCCATCGCGGCTCCGATCGCGATCCCGGCGATCGCCCCGATGATGAAGCCGTAGATCAGCTCCTGCATGCTGACCCACGTATTCGAGAGGAGCTCACCGTTGAGGATCATCTCCCATCCGCGTTTGGCGACTGCGGAGGGAGCGGCCAAGAACGCATCGTTGTGGACGACGAGCCGTGCGATCGCTTCCCATAGCAGGACGCCGACGACGAGCGAGACGGCGGAGCGGACGATGCGCCTCGTCCGCTCGGAGCGATCGATCTTGCGTCGTGCCGCGGGCCGTTCGGCGGCCTCCTCTTCGGCGACGATGCCTGGGATATTGACTTGCGTTACGCTCATGCTAGTCTCCGGCGGCCGCGAATATCTGCTCCGCGGTCAGGGTGCTGTCGATCAGCGATTCTACGTGCCGCTCCAGCTGGTTCGTGAGCGGATCGTGTTTGATCTCGAGCGTGCGCGGCCTGGGAATGTCGATGTCGACGATCGCCTTGACCCGCCCCGGACGCGACGATAGAACGATCACGCGATCCGCCAAGAAGACCGCCTCGCTGATTTGGTGCGTGATGAAGACGGCCGTCTTCTTAGTCACGCGCCACACGCGTAAGAGCTCGGCCTGCATCAGCTCGCGCGTCTGCGCATCGAGCGCCGCGAACGGCTCGTCGAGCAGAATAACCTCGGGTTCGATGACGAGCGCGCGCGCCAGGTTGACGCGCTGCTGCATCCCGCCGGAGAGTTCGCCGGGATGATAACTTTCGAAGCCCGAGAGCCCAACGAGATCGATCATCTTCTGTGCGCGCTCCGACGCTTCGCTCGCCGCGACGCCCTGCGACTCCAAGCCGTAGGTCACGTTCTTGAGGACCGTCCGCCACGGCATCAGCGAGGGACTTTGAAAGACCATCGCGCGATCCGGACCCGGCCCCGAGACCGGACGCCCATCGACGAGGATCCGGCCGCCGCTCACCGGCCGCAACCCATCCAAGCAGTTGAGCAACGTCGTCTTTCCGCAGCCGCTCGGCCCGACGATGCAGACAAACTCGCCGGAGCCCACACTAAAGGAAGCATCGTCCAGCGCGATCGTCTCGGCGCCCGTGCGCTTGTTGATGTAGCGGACGCTCACGCCCTTGACTTCGAGCTTCGATTCGGTTTGCGGCGGCGCGTCGATCAAGCGTTCACCTCAAAGTGCAAAGAGTTCCCACCTATCATTCCCGCCTGGGTAAGATTCCTCTTTGCCGTTCCTTATGCCGCGACGACCGGGAGCGTCATCTTCCCGACGCGGTCGATCTCGATGACGACCTCGTCCCCCGGCTTGAGCGGCCCGACGCCCGCCATGGTCCCGCTCGCAATGATGTCCCCGGGCTCGAGCGTCGTGACCGCCGAGCTCATCGCTATCGCTTCACGGATTCCAACGATCATCATCGACGGGGTGGAGTGCTGGCGCAGCTCTCCGTTGACCCACAATCGCATGTTGAGTCCGAAGGGATCGCCGACTTCGTCGGCGGTCGTAATCCAGGGGCCGACCGGACAAAACGTTTCGTACGACTTGCGCATGACCCGCTCTTCCTTACCGCGCATCGTCACGTCGATCAAGCACGCGTAACCGAACACGTAGTCCAGCGCCCGCTCAACCGGAATGTGCCGGCCACGCTTTCCGATGATGATCGCCATCTCGCACTCGTGATGAAATTCGCGATCGGGCTTGTCGGTCGGGACCGCGATCGCTTCGCCTGCGCCGATCATCGACGAGTTCGCCTTCATGAAG
>DATNIC010000224.1:0-28926 GCA_035604635.1 Binatia bacterium | reverse complement strand
CCTAAACGCAGAAAGAAAGCCAGTCCGAAGCGCAAAGCGAAGAAGACGGCTCATAAGGCAAAGAAGGCCCCGCACAAGAAGGCCAAGAGAAAGAAAGCTAAAAAGGCTCGGAAGACAGCCCGCAAGGCGCGTCCCCGCCGCCGGCGCAAGGCGAAGGCCAAAGCAGCCTAAGACTTCTCCGGAAATTCATGAGCGAGTCGCGTGTCGGCTCGCTTTTTTTTTGCGATAACGTAGATCACACGATGTACCTAGACGCTCTACCGGAACTCGCCGCCGCCCGGCTCATCAAGAGCCGCTCCACCGGATTTCCGATCCGTGAGAATGGCCGCGCCGCCGCCGTCGTCTTCGTCAGTGACGGGAGCATCGTCCCCGCCGACTGGATCGTCCGGTTCGACGTAGCATCGCGCGAAGACCCGGCGCGGCGCCTGGCCGATGGCCTGGCGGCGACAGGGACCCGCGGCGTTTGGTTTTTCGGCGGCGACGCGACGGCGCGCCAGGCCGTACTCGGCTTGGGGCTTTCCGTCACCGCCTACGGCGGCGTCGCGATCCATCGTCACGATCCGCGCGTCGACGTCGGCGAAGTCCGTCTGCGCGCTCCGTCGATGCTGGACCGGATCAACACCGACGCGATCCTGAGCACGCACCCCGACCTGCGCTCGGCGACCGTGCTCCTTGCGCTTTACCGCAACGACGTGATCGGGCACGTTTTGACGGAACCGCTCGACGCGCAATGGAGCGAAGTCCGCGCCTATGTGAATCCCGCAATGCGCAGCCGCGGCTTCGGAAAGATGATCTTCGCGAAGATCGCCGATCAGCTCGAGACCGCCGGCCGTTTCGTCTGCGCCGGCTTCACGATTCAAGAGACGCGGGTGCGGGCCGCGCTCGAAGCGGCCGGCTTCCGCTTAGCCGACTACTATTTCACCGCGCACCGGTCGTCACGCGAACGCTAAGCCGCAACTGGGTCCATGTCGTCCTGGCGACGGTCCCCGTGATGTGGGGCCTGAACTTCGTCACGACGAGGATCTTACTCGACCGCTGGGACGCGCTGTCGTTCATCACCGTCCGTTTCCTGATCATGGTCGCCATCGCGTTCCCATGGGCATACGCGACGGGAACGCTGCGTCCGGTCGAGCGGCGCGATTGGACCGCGCTGATCGTGGCGGGCGTCTGCGGGATTGCGCTCTACCAGTTCTGCTTCGTTTTCAGCTTAGAGCACACGAGCGTCTTCGCGTCCTCGCTGCTAGCCAGCGTCTTCCCGCTCTTTACGATGGCCGGTGCGGCCGCCTTGGGCGAAGAGCGTCCGAGTTCGCTGCGCTGGGCCGGCGCGCTGGTCGCATTCGCCGGGATTGCGATCTTCGAAGGGATCTTCGCCGGCCGTGCGACGTTCCGCTTAGGCGATTTGCTCGCGCTCGGGGCGTCGCTGACGTTTGCGCCTTACACCTTGATCGTCCGGCGCTTGCGCGATCGCTACGCACCGGTCCCGCTGCTCGCGATGACGATGGGCATCGGAACGGTCGTCCTAGCCGCCGTTGGGACCCACGCGACGCTGCATCAGAATTACGCAGCGCTCGACCGCACGGACTGGCTGCTCTTCGCCTACGTCGTGATCTTCCCGATCCTGATCGGTTACGCGCTGCTGAACTGGGGAATCGCGCGGATCGGCGCCGGCCCGGCAACGATGTACGCGTTCGGCGTCCCGATCGTCGGCGGCTTTGCCGGCGCGGCCGTTTTCCGGACGCCGATCCCCGCGTATGAGATCGTCGGCGCGGCGGTCTGCATCGGAGGCTTGGTCATCGCGCAAACAGCCGGCGAGAAGCGCTCAGCGTAGTTGAGCCTCCGCGAGATCGATGTCGGTCTCGATCCGGCGAAAGATCTCGTCGTTGATCAAGCCCTGGGCGCGCATCTTGATCAGGGTCTGCCGCTCGACGTCGAGCACCTCACGCTTGAGCGCGTGATCGACCTCGTGTTCCAGCTCCGCCTGTTCTTCTTCGACCGGTCCTTGGAGATGCGAGCGGAAATGATGGATCCGGTCGTCGTAATTGGCGAGCATGCGCTGCACGTGCGTCCGTCGCATATCCGTCGCCCCGTCGAGCGCTTCCAGGTCGTTGAGGCGCGCGATCGCCGCTTCGGCGACCTGAATGCGCGCTTGCGCTTCCTCGCGATCGGCGGCGCTCTCCGGCTCGCGCAAACCCAGCCAGCGGATAACGAGCGGCAGCGAGAGCCCCTGCAACACGAGGGTCGCAAAGATGACGCAGAACGTCAGGAAAATGATGAGGTCCCGCCCGGGGAACGGCACGCCGCCCGCGCTCACGGGGATCGCGAGCGCCGCGGCGAGCGAGACGACGCCGCGTAGTCCCGTCCACCCTAGGAGCGTCGGCCACGTCAACGGCGGCCACCCTTCGCGGGCGGTGATCTGGGGGAAGAGAAGACGGGGGATGTAGGTGGCCGGATAGATCCACACGAGACGCACGCCGATGACGACGGCGCTCATCACGATTCCGATCCACATCACCGTTGAGAGCGGTTGATCGAGGTGCGCGACGACGGTGCGCAGTTGCAAGCCGATCAAGACGAAGGCGATCGCGTTGAGCAGAAAGACCAGCATCTCCCAAAACGAGACCGCCAGCAAGCGCGTCCGTGATTTGAAGATGTAGGGCGATTGACGGCTGACGTAGATGCCGGCGACGACGGTCGAAAGGACGCCGGAGACGCCGATCGCATCAGCCGGGAGATACGCCGCGAACGGCACGAGGATCGTGATGAGGACCGTCACTTCCGGATCGTCGAGGTCGCGCTCGTTGAAGAACTTCTGCAATTGGACGTAGCAAAAGCCGACGGCAAGCCCGATCGCGACGCCGCCGACGCTCACGAGGACGAAGCTGCCCAGCGCCGCACCGATCGAGAACGTCCCGGCAACTGCGGCTGCGATCGCAAACCGGTAGATGACGAGCGAAGAGGCGTCGTTCACGAGGCTTTCGCCCTCGATGATCGTGACGATCCGCCGCGGGACCGACATCGCACCCATGATCGCGGTCGCCGCCACCTCGTCCGTCGGCGCGACGATCGCGCCGAACACGACCGCCGCCGGCCACGTCAATGCGGGGACGAGCGCGTGCGCGACGACGGCGACGACCGCCGTCGTGAAGGAAACGCAGCCGATCGCCAACAGCCCGATCGGACGGAAGTTGAACTTGAAATCACGCCAGTCCGTATCCCAGCCGCCGGCGTAGAGCAAAATCGGCAGGAAGAGGATGAAGATCAGGTCGGGGTCGAGCGTAATCGTCGGCGCTCTGGGGAACAGCGCCAAGGCCGCACCGCCGATCACCATGACGATCGGATACGGGATGTTCAGGTGCTTCGCGATCAGTGAAAGCAGCGCGATTGCGATGACCAGCCAAAACAGGAAACCGAACTCGGCCATCGCTATGCCTCGCGCAGCGCCGGATGCGCCAGCCACACCCACAGGGTCCAGGCCAGGGCGACGATTCCGGCCACGAAGAACGCCAGCGAGAGATTGGAGATCGACGCAAACGCCCCCAAGACGAGCGCGCCAAAGGGAACCAAGCCGAGAAGGATCATCGAATAGACCGAGGCGGCGCGGCCACGCACCTCGTTGGGGGCGAGGGTTTGCAACAAATAGTTCGCGGCGCCGGTAAACGCTAGGTTGGCGATGCCCAAGCCGAGCAGCGTCGCGAGCGCCGGCGCCATCGTGTGGATCAGTCCCAGTCCTACCGTCGCCGCCGCCATCGCGGCCGAAGCGAACAGATACGCGAGCCCGCGCCGCTCCGTATTGACGACGGCGGTAAAGACTGCTCCAGCCATACCGCCGGCTCCCGCGGCCGCCATCAGCCATCCAAGACCGCGCGCATCGGTCGAGACGACGTGGAGCGCGTAGGCCGGGAGCAAGAACGTGTACGGCCGCAACAACAGCGCATCGACGAGCAGAATGAGGACGACCCACCGCAACACCGGATGACCGACCAGAAAGCGGATTCCGCTCCACATCGCAGCGACGACCGGCTCGCGCTTCGCGCCGCTCGGCGGTGCCGGTCGCATAAAAATCAACGCGAGGACGACCGCGAGCGTTGCGACCGCATTGATGTAAAACGAGATCGCGACGCCGGTCGTCGCGATCAAAATCCCGGCGATCGGCGGACCGATGACCGCCGGCGTGTTGAACCCGAGTTGGTTGAGGCCGATCGCATTGGCGATGTGCTCACGCGGGACCAGCAACGGAATCCAGCTCTGGCGCGCCGGGCTATCGAACGACAAGGTCGCAGCTATGAGCCCTGAGAGCGCATAGATCTCGTAGAGGTTGAGCAGGTGCAGCGACGAGAGGACTGCGAGCAAGAACGAGAGGATCGAGGTCACGATGTTGGTGATCAGCAAGACGCGGCGCCGTGGAAAACGATCGGCGACGACACCCGCAATCGGCGAGCAGATCAGCACCGGTACGGCGCGCGATGCGCCGAGCAAGCCGACGTACAACGAGGCGAGCGCCGGGGTAGGCGCCAGCGCTGCAACAAGATAGCCCAGGGTCGTGAATTGCATCCACACCCCGAGGTTGCCGATCAACAATCCGGACCAAAGCAGGCGAAAGTCACGGTAGCGAAACGCCGCCGCGATGCGCGAACGCCGCTGCGGAGCGCGCGGCTCCGCTTGCGGAACGAGGGTCTTCACGCCTCGCGCAATGCCTGCACCGCGTCCGCGATCACGTTTGCCGTTCCTTCGATTCCAAAGCGCGCCGTGTCGAGCACCAAGTCATACTGATGCGGGTCGCCGTACGTCAGGCGATACTCGGTTTTTGCAAAGGAGCGCCGCTCCGAGTCGACGCGCTCGACCTCACGGCGTGCCGCGCTCGCATCGAGATGAAAAGACTCCATGATCCGCGCGATGCGCCAGTCCAGCGGCGCGTGCAGAAAGACGCGCAAGACGTCCGGCCGAGGGCCCAAGATCATGTTCGCAATCCAGCCGACGATGATCGCATCGCCCTCCTCGGCGACCTGCCGTATCGTCGCTTCGATTTCGCTGCGCACGTTACGTCCCAGATCGAGGGCGCTCGGATGCGGTCCCGTCCCGATCTCCGGGACGCCGCCGAGCAAGCCGCTGAGAATCCGCTCGCCGAGCGGAGGCGGAGTCTCCAAATGCTCGACGACGCTCTCCTCGGAAATCTGCAGGCGCGCGGCAACGGCGGCAGCGATCTGATCCTCGACCAGATGAAAGCCCGTCCGCGCCTCGAGAGCGCGCGCAACCGCAAGAGCCGCCGCCCCGTACTCGCGCGAGATCGTGACCGTGATACTCATTTTACAGGCGCTGCGCCCCAGGCTCCGCGCACCCCAAGCAAAGCTTGCCCCCGAACCTTGCGCGCGCTCTCCATTTTCATCATCGACGATTCCCCGAGGGCGCGCTCAACAACATTTCCTTACTTGGGCAACACCCGCACGGTTTGGAAGGTGAGGACGGCCGTCGAGGGTCCGGAATAGCCGCCTTCGCGTGAGAGAGCCGGGCCTCGGAAGTCTCTCAACTGGACGCCGTCGAGGGCATAGCTGATGATCGCCTTCTTGGCGTTGCCGCGCTTGACGTAGATGATGACGTTCTTGGGATCTCGGCTGCCGGAGACGACTTGCTGCCACCACTGCACGATCTTGTCGTTCTCTTGCCACTGGTAACGGACCGCGATGCGCCCGGGAGGCGCCGGCAAAGTCGGCGGATCCATGCCCTCAACGTCGTACGTCGCCCGGTCGATCACCATCTCCCAGCGCAGCGGCGCGGGCGTCGGTTGCGCGAGCGCAGCGCTCGGCAGGATCGCTACCGCAAAGAGGACTGCGAAAAACCGGCGCCGGCGCGTCGTCATGGCGTCCCCTTCGGCCGACGAGGAAGGGCTCCCCGCCGCCCCCCCAAACCGTGATACATGCCCATCATCCGGACGCAGCATCTGCGAAAAGTCTTTCGGGCTCTGCGTCGAGCGCCGGGATTGGCCGGCACGCTCAAAACGCTCTTCTCTCGCGATTACGTCGAGAAGGTCGCGGTCGACGACGTCTCGGTCGCGCTCGAGGCCGGCGAACTCGTCGGCTACATCGGTCCCAACGGCGCGGGGAAGTCGACGACGATCAAGATGCTCACCGGCATCCTCATCCCAACGTCGGGCTCGATCGAAGTAGCGGGGCTGGTCCCCTACGAACGGCGCACAGAAAACGCACGGAACATCGGAGTCGTCTTCGGTCAACGCAGCCAACTCTACTGGGACTTACCCTTGATCGAGTCGTTCGAGCTCCTTCGCGCAATCTATGCAATTCCGCGGGAGCGTTACCGGCGCAACCTCGATCATTTCGTCGCGATGCTCGATATGGGCGAGTTTCTCTCGACGCCGGTCCGCCAACTCTCGCTCGGGCAGCGCATGCGCGGAGACTTCGCGGCCGCGATGCTGCACGATCCGCAGATCGTCTATCTCGATGAACCGACGATCGGACTCGACGTCGTCGCAAAAGAGGCCGTCCGCGAGTTCGTGCGCCACATCAATCTCGAACGCGGAACCACGGTCATCCTCACCACGCATGATCTCGCCGACGTCGAGAGGCTCTCGCGGCGCATCGTCATGATCGACAACGGGACCGTCATCTACGACGGCGAGATCGAGCAGATCAAGGCTCAATACGGGACGCACCGCACGCTCATCGTCAAGCTGTGCGAACCCTATCCGGATTTTTCGATTGACGATGCCGAGATCGAATCGCGCGATAAACTAACGGTCCGCCTGCGCTTCGATCGGCGAACGACGACGGCAGAATCGTTGATACGGCGTGTCGCCGATCACTACTCCATCTCCGACGTCTCGCTCGAAGAACCCGACCTCGAATCGATTATCCGCCGCATCTACAGAGAGGGTTATGAACAGCCGGCCGCGAGCCGCATCTTTTCGTAACAAGGTCGTCAAGTAGACGTAAAGTACGCGTAAAATCTCACTCCCGTCACTTTCACCTGGGCCGGAAGCTGCTATCATGCTTCGAGTGAAAGGTCGGCGATCAACCCCCGCCCTCGATCCCAAGGCGCGCGTCGCTCTGCTCGTGTCCGAAGATCATGCGCTCGCGCGCGACCTCTCGCGCGCCTTGCACGCCGGCGGATTTCGCGTCGAAAGCACGCGGACTGCGGGGAATGCGCTCAATCGTCTGCGCAAAGCACGCGCGGATCTGCTCGTCCTCGACGCGAGATTCTTGCGGGAGGGCGACTACAGCGAGATTGCCCGCGCGGTCCCGTTGCGCCGGGTTGCTCGCGAACAAGAACGGATTCACGTCGGGAAGCTGACCCTCGACCCGGCAAGCCGGGTCGCACACGTCAGCCGGCGTCAAGTGCAGTTGACCTCGACCGAGTGCTCGCTCCTACTCGAACTCATCCGTCATCGCAGCAGCACGGTCACGCGCGACGAGTTGCTCGACTCGCTGGGCGATCACGGCCGCGTCTTCGACCGCACGATCGACCGCCATATTTGCAACCTGCGGCGCAAGCTCGAGCCGACGCCGAAAGCGTCTTCTATCATCGTAACGGTCCATGGGATCGGCTATAGGCTGAACCTGCGAACCTAAGCACGAAGCGCGGGGCATGGCCCCGGCCCCGTATATCGAATTCGCGAAGAAGGCGTTCGCGCGCGAGGCGACCTACCGCGCCGAAGTCTTCACCAACGTCGGCTCGCTCATCGTACGCGTCTATTTGCTCCGCTCGGTCTGGACCGCACTCTACTCGCACAACGCCGCGCCGCCGGGCATCCCGCTGCATTCGATGCTCACCTATGCGACCGTCGCGCTCCTCATGTCGCTGGTTCTCGAGATCGACGGGACGCGCGTCATCCGCGAAAAAGTCCGCGAGGGGACGATCGTCACGGACTTGATGAAGCCTATAAGCCTGCCGCTTTACTTTTTCAGCGACGGCTTCGGGCAGGCGGCCTTTCACGCGATGACGATCGTGCCGTCGCTGTTGCTTGCGCTCTTGCTGGTGCACATCGACGTGCCGTCGCCCAGCGTCTTCGCCGCCTTTATCGTCTCGTTCGCGCTCGGCTACCTCGTGAATTTCCTTTTGAACTTCATGATGAACTCGGTTGCGTTTTGGACGCTCGAGACGTTTTCGGTCCAGTTGATCGTGCGCTGGATCTCCGATCTCTTGAGCGGCCAGATCATCCCGCTGGTCTTCTTCCCGGGCGCCGTGCAAGGCATCATGCTCGCGCTTCCGTTCGCGGCGATCTATTCAACGCCGCTCTTGATCTACGTCGGAACGATCCCACCGAACGGGTACGCGCAGGCCCTCGCCGGGCAAGCGGCTTGGCTCCTGGTCTTTGCGCTCGCCGCGGTTATCGTGTGGCGCGCGGCCGAACGCCGCGTCGTCGTCCAAGGCGGCTAGACATTTTTCACGGCGTCCACGGCTAGCCAGCGGTCGAGGACGGCGCGCAGGTCGGCGAGCGTCACCGGCTTCGAAAGATGATCGTCCATCCCGGCCGTGAGACATTCCTCGCGATCTTCGGGCCGCGCATTTGCAGTCATCGCGACGATCGGCACGTGCCGGGCCGACCCATTTTTCTCGCGACGGCGGATCTCGTGCGTCGCCTCGAAGCCATCCATCTCGGGCATCTGCACGTCCATGAAGATCAGGTCAAACGGCGTCTCGGCGCAGGCATCGACGGCCTCGCGTCCGTTCGCTGCAACCGCCGGCTCGAAGCCGAGCTTCTCGAGCTGTTTGATGGCGAGCCGCTGATTGACCGGATTGTCTTCGACCAGCAGAACGCGCTCGCTGCGTACCGCGTCCCTCGGGGCCGGTGGTTCAACGGATACCATCGCGATGCGCTCCCCGGTCAAGTCGAGGACCGCGTTATAGAGCTGCGATTGCCGAATCGGCTTGACCAAACAGAGATCGAACCCCACGGCGAGCGCATCGCGTGCCCTGCCGTCGGCTTCGAATGCGCTGGCGAGGATGAGGTGCAATCTACGCAGCCGCACGTCTTGCTTGATCATGTGAGCGAGAGAAAGACCGTTGCCGTCGGGCAGGTGATAGTCGACGATCGCGATGTCGTAGGGGTCGCTCCGCTCGACGGCCTCTTGTAAAAGCTGCATCGCGTGCTCGCTGCTGCTTGCCAGCGACGCGCGCATCCCCCACGAAAAGAGATAGCGGCTCATGATGTCGCGAGAAACGAGATCGTCGTCGACGACGAGGATGCGCATCCCGCGCAAATCCGTGCGCTCGCTCACCGCCGTCGTCGAACGCTGGAAACATGCCGTAAACCAGAACGTCGAACCGACGGTCGGCTGGCTCTCCACGCCGATCTCGCCGTCCATCAATTCGACGAGTCGCCGGGAGATCGATAGGCCGAGTCCCGTCCCGCCGAAGCGGCGCGTCGTCGAGCTCTCGCCCTGGCGGAAAGGCTGGAAGAGTCGTGCGCGCACTTCCGGGGTCATCCCGATCCCGGTATCCTCGACGGAGAACTTGATTTCGACCGTCTCGTCGTCTTGAAAAACGTCGGTTGCGGTGATCAGGATGCGCCCACGTTCCGTGAACTTGATCGCGTTGCCGACTAAATTGGTGAGGATCTGTCGCAAGCGCGCAGCATCGCCGACAACGTGGCGTGGGACGCCGGACTCGACGTACGAGTGCAACTCGATCCGTTTGACGCCGGCCTGCCGCGAAAACGTTGCCGCTACGGCCTCGACAACCGAGACCAAATCGAAATCGAGCAACTCGAGCTCGAGCCGGCCGGCCTCGATCTTCGAGAAGTCGAGGATGTCGTTGATCACGTGGAGCAACGCTTGGCCGGAATCGCGGACGGTCGTGCCGAGCTCGCGCTGCTCGGGATCGAGCGGCGTCTCGAGCAAGAGCTCCGTCATCCCGATGACCGCGTTCATCGGGGTACGGATCTCGTGGCTCATCGTCGCAACGAATTCCGACTTGAGCCGCGAGGCCTCCGTCGCTTGATCCAGCGCGTCGTTGAGGAGCGCTTGCCGCTGCGTCAGCTGATTGGCCATGAGCCGGAACGAGGCGTCGAGTTGCGCGATCTCGTCGTCGCCGCCGACCGGATCTCCGATCGCTTCGCCGATCGCGAACCGCATGACGTTTTCGTCCAGGACCTCGATGCGGCGCACCAGCCTGCGCAAGCCGATGTACCCCATGACCCCGGTGAACGCGAGGCCCAGGACGACCGCGGAGATGAGCAGGACGTTCATTCTCAGCCAAGAGGCGTCAAGGCGCGCTACGCGCTGGTCACGCAAACGGCGCTCGGCGTCGATGAACGCGGCGTTCTCCGCGCGGAAGAAGTCCATGTTGCGCAAGCCGTTGCCGAGCTTGACCGCACGCGTTGCAGCCGTCAGGTCTCCGCGGAACGCGTATCCCGTCCCGTGGCGCAGGATCACGATCTCCTGCGTGACGAGTTTTTGCATCTGCAGCGCGCGTTCGTACTGGTCCGGATTGTCGGCGACGAGCTCCGTCAACTGCGCGGCGGCCGCGGGACCGGCGACCGTCGCTTCGTTGAACGGCTCGGCGAAAATCGGGTCTCCGGTAATGATGAAGCCGCGCGCCCCCGTCTCCGCACTCAACATCATCTGCGCGAGAGCCCCGGCACGCGTTATGACCTCATCCGATCGCTGGGTCGCATGGCTGGCGGCCTGCGTCTGGGCCTGCAGCCAGAAGATCGCTGCGAGCAGCAGCAAGAGGCCGATCAGCGGCACGGTCACGAGGACCATCAGCTGATCGCGAATCCTCCTCATCGCCCATCCACCCCGGTCAGATTCATTGACTCTGCTTTCGACGGGTCTTGCCAAGAGCACCCGCCGCCTCCAATCGCCCGAGGAGGACGTGGTAGTAGAGCATCCCTCGCTGTTCCCCCAGGATCGTCAAGACATCGCCCAGCTCGGTCGAATCGCCACGGGCAAGGGCCGGCAGGCTGCGCCCGATTCCGGAATCCCCCAGCGGAAAGACGTCCAGCCGCCCGAGTCCGCGCAGGGCGACGACGCTCGCCGTCCAGGCCCCGATCCCGCGCAGCGAGACGAGCCGTTCGACGACCTCGGTCGTCGGGAGCGCGCCGAGCGCCTGCTCATCGAGCGCCCCGCCGGCGATCGCCGCTCCGAGTTCGTGCAGCGTGCGCGCCTTGCTTGCCGAGAGGCCGCATGCGCGCAGCTGTTCGGCCGGAGTCGCTATGAACGCGGATGGCCCCGGAAACGGGAACAGGGTGAGGCCGTGATGAGCGACGGGATGCGAGAGCTTTACGATCAGCCGACCTAAGATCGATGAAGCTGCAGCCAGGCTCACTTGTTGAAAGACGACCGCATTGACGATCGCTTCCCACAGCGTCGGATAGGACGGCGGCTTGACGCCGCGCATACGCCGCGCCAGCGCGGCGAGCCACGGGATCGCCCGGACGGCGCGATAGAATGGACGCAGGTCGCGGTCGGTCCCCAGCATCCGCCGCACGAGCGCGGACGGACTGCGCCGAGAGCCGACGAACCGAGCCTCGAGCGAATCTGCGGCGCCGCCGCGGACCTCGAGGATCGTCCCGTCGTCGAACGCGCGCGCGTAGATGCCATCCGGCGTCAGGACGTCGACGACGTTCGTCGAGAGGCGTCGGAGGACGTTCGCGGTCAGGTCGAGCCGGAAGGGGGGCAGCGTGTCGATAATCATTGGCCGGTGAAGTACATCGGCGCCTACGTGCAATACTGGCGCATCAACCTGCTGACGATGGTCGAGTACCGGACGAACTTCTTCCTCTGGGCCGGCTTCACGGTCGTCTATCACGGGACTGCGCTGGGCGCTTTGTGGGTGACCCTCTACCGCTTTCCGTCGCTGGGCGGCTGGGACTTCAAGGAGACCGCCTTCCTCTACGGGCTCTGGATGCTCGGCCACGCGGTCAACAACACGTTCTTCTTCAGCATCGGCGCCGTGCCTGAATTCGTGCGCGAAGGCCGGTTCGACCGCTTCTTCGTTAGGCCGCTCGATCCGCTGTTCCAGACGATCACGGTCCCGCAACAAATATGGCCCGACGAACTCGTCCTGGCATTCGGGTATTTCTGTTTCGTCGTCCCGTTCTGCGGCGTCCAGGTCGACGCGCTCTTTTTGCTCTACGTCCCGCTCGTCGCGATCGGCGGCGCGTTGATCGATTTTGCGATCGGCCTGTTCATCGCGACCTTATCGTTTTGGTTCGTCCGGATCGACACGCTGCGCTGGGTCGTCATGTCGCTCGAGCAAGATTTTTCGCGCTATCCCATCAACATCTACACGCGCGGCGTCCGGGTTCTGCTGGCATTCGTCTTTCCGTTTGCCTTCATGAACTACTTCCCCGCGACGTTCCTATTGCACAAAAGCGAGACGGCGCTCTCGCTCAATCCGGCGATCGGCCTCTTCACGCCGGTCGTCGGAATTGTGTGGTTCCTCGCCGCTTACGCTTTTTGGCGCGTCGGAATCAATCGCTACCAGGGGACCGGTTCGTAGAGGCCGCTCCCGCCCATCCAGGGCTCCGCGGCACAAGGGTCATCCGTGACCCCCGAAGGTCGCGACGATCGCCGATTCGAGTGAGCTCACCTCGCGTGTTTCGAACGACCGGTCGAGCAAGAGCCGCTGCTGCGGCATGTTCGTGATGAATCCGAGCTCGACCAAGACCGCCGGGACGCGCGCCTCGTCGGTGACTGCGAGGTGACGCGGCCGGAATTCCGATTCACCAAGGTCCAGCGGCGCCAACGCGCGCCGCAGATTGTTGGCAAAGGCGACCGAATTGGATTTCAGCCAGAACACGCTCGTCCCGCGCTTTGACGGATCGGTCGATGCGTCGCAGTGGATTGCGATGAACGCCGTCGCACCGAGCCGGTTCGCGAGCGCGGCCCGCGCGTGATTGTCTTGCCGCGCATCGGTCGCCGTTCGATACGGGTGCGCGGCCGATCTCGTGAGGACGACATGCGCGCCGTCCGCCCGCAGCCGCGCCGCGAGCAGCTCCCCGATACGCAAGGTGATCTGCTGCTCTTGCACCCCGTTCGGCGCGACCGCACCCGGATTGAGCGGCGAGCCGTCCGGATACCGCACGCCGTGGCCCGGATCGACGACGAAGAGCGTCCCGGCGAGCGGCTCACCCGCTGCCTGCACTGTGACGCAGCACGCAACAAGAAATACGAGGCAGGCGAAGAGCACTCTCATCTGCCGAATACTAGAACATGAGGCGTGCGAACTTCCTGGCGGGTACCGGTAGCGCGGGGTTGGCGCTTGGCGCGCCGCTTTGCGCCGAAGCGGCCCCCGCATTTCACGATATCGTCGCCGCCTCGACGGGGGCGCTTTCCCTCTACGTGCGGACGATGGACGGAGTCGTTCGCTATGCGCTCGACTCCGACGAGCAATTCCCGTCGGCCTCGACGATCAAGCTGGTGATCATGCTGACCGCGTTTCGCGCGTACGAGCTGGGTGACGCGACTCCGCAGACGCCGGTCCGGATCCACGCTTCCGACCTCGTCGGCGGTTCGGATTTCTTGCGCTATGCGAAGCCGGGCGCAATCTATCAAATGGGCACGCTGGTCCAGCACATGATCCGCCAAAGCGACAACTCCGCCTCGAACGCGCTGATCTCACACTTCGGGTTCGAGCGAATCAACACGACGGCGGCGAAAGCCGGGATGGCACGCACGCATCTCAAACGGCATTTTCTCGACTATACGGCGATCGTCAAGCACAACGACAACCTCACGACCGCGCACGATTTGGCGATGATTCTCTATCAAACGGAGCGCAGCGCGCGTGATGGAATCGCGACCGTCGCCGAACCCGAGTCGTGCCGCAAGATGATCGAGATCCTCCTAGGTCAAGAAGACCGGAACAAGATTCCGGCGGGATTGCCGCGGAAAACACCGGTCGCGAACAAAACGGGCGAGATCGACGGCGTGCGCAACGATGCCGCGATCGTCGATCCCTTCGGGAGCTTTCCCTACGTGATCGTGGTGTTGACCAAACACCTCGAAGACGAGTCGAGCGGGACCGCCGCGATCAGCCGCATCTCCCGTCGCGTCTACGATACGCTCACTCGATCGTGACGTGCTCCATCACGTCGCCCTTGCGGATCGCGTCGACGACGTCTTCGCCCTCGACGACCTGACCGAAGACCGTGTACTGCTTATCGAGAAAACGCGCATCGCCCAAGGTGATGTAAAATTGCGAGCCGGCCGAATTGGGGTCGGACGACCGCGCCATGGCGACCGCCCCCTTGACGTGCGGGCGTTCGTTGAACTCGGCCTCCAGGCGGTACCCCGGACCGCCCGTCCCCGTCCCCTCCGGGCACCCGCCCTGAATGACGAACCCGGGCTCGACCCGATGGAACGTCAGGCCATCGTAAAAGCCCGCGCGGGCAAGTTTCATGAACGCGGCGGTGTGCCGAGGCGCGTCGTCCGGATAAAAACTGAAGACGATGTCGCCTTTCGGCGTGTGGATCCGCGCCCGAGCCGTCTGCGCTTCCGTCACCAGGGTCTCGACTTCTTCGTCGGTCGGAGGTCGCTGAGTTGCCATAGCGCCCCCCTTTGGTATCGGGGTTGCCCCCTCCGGCTCGCCAACGAAAGGTGCGCGCGTCCGGCTCGCGAGCTCGCGCAGCTTCTCCTCTCGCGTCAGACGCTTGAATCGAGCTTCCTCACGCTGCGCGCTCGACCGATCGGAGACGGCCCAAAAGGCGAAGAGCATCAAGGGCCGGCGGGACCTCGTATATTTGGCCGCCTTGCCCTCGGCGTGCGCGCGCATCCGAGCCCCTAAATCGTAGGTCCACCCCGTGTAAAGCGTCCCGTCGCCGCACAAAAGGACGTAGACATATGGAAGCCGCCGTCGCGATGCGACGGCGGCTGTTTCCTTTATCTCGGGGTTCGCTGTGCTCGAGTTACGCGCGGGCTCCGACGAGCCGCTCGGCGATCTTCGCACCGGCGACGTCGGGCTGGTTTACCGAGACCGAGACGGTCTCGCCGTTGTCGAACGTCAGTCTGGCGGCGTCGTTGCCCGCGGCTTCCGCGGTGGCGGTTCCGTTGCGGCCGACCCAAACGGCCGAGTCCCACGACAACTCAGCCGTGCGAACCGAGGTTCCGAGGCGATTGTGCACTTGGGCGTCAACCGCGTCTACAAATTGATCGAATGTCATACTTTTCTCCAGCTGAGCTTGGCCATTTGGCCTACTACTCTCCGAATCATACACCCTCTGTAGTAAGAAAGCAAGCCCTATTTAGCCATTTGTATAGTAGTTAGGGGCCCCCTCGGGGTATCGAGCCTCGAAGGAATGCTGAGGGGCCCCTTGGTTTGGGGGGCCCCAAGCGAAGCTTGGGGGGCGCGGAGGCTAGGCCGGAGCGCCGTTAAACCGCGAGCCGGTCGATGCGCTCGGCCAGGGCAAAATCGCGGTCGGTCAGGCCGCCGGCTTCATGGGTGCAGAGGATCAGCTTGACCTCGTTCCAGGAGATCTCGATATCGGGGTGGTGGTCCATCGCGTTCGCCGCCTCCGCGATCGCGTTGACGAACGCGACCGAGCCGTTGAAGTCGCCGCGGTCGTAGGTCCGCTCGAGGGAGTTCCCGCGGTGGTGCCAGCCCGGCCTCTTCTGGAGTTTTTCGACGATCTCGGCGTGGGAGAGCTGCGGCTTCACACGAGCCCTTTCCGGCGCAGGTCGCGCACCGACGCGTCGACCGCCTCGGCGGTCTGTTCGACGTTATCGTCGCTGTGTTCGCTGGAGAGAAACATGACCTCATTTTGCGAAGGCGCGAGCAACACTCCTCGTTCGCGCATCGCGTGATAGAAGGCTGCGAACGCCGCGGGGTCGCAGCCTTTTTGATCTTCATAAGACCGGGTCGGCGGGCCCGGCCGGAACTTGAAATCGACGATGCTTTCGAGCTGAACGACCGCGTAGTCGAGCTGCAACGACGCCACGCTTTCGCGGATCCGGCCGGCGAGCCGGCGCGCGCGCCGGTCCATCGCCGCCGGCACGCCGGCGTGTCCCTCCAAATAATCGAGGACCCGGTGCGCGATCGTCACGCAAAACGGATTGCCCGCATGCGTCCCGCCCGTGAACGTCGCGCCCTCCGGCGCAAGCTGCTCCATGATCTCGCGCCGCCCGCCGAACGCTGCGATCGGAAAGCCGCCGCCGAGGATCTTGCCGACCGCGGTGAGATCAGGCCGCAAGCCGAGACGCCCCTGCGCCCCGTGCATCCCCAGGCGCAGCCACGTGATGATCTCATCGAAGATCACCAGCGCGCCGCGCGCCTGAGCGCGCTCGAAGAGACCTTCGAGAAATCCCGGGAGCGGCTCGACGAGTCCCATGTTTCCGACGATCGGCTCGACGACGATCGCCGCAAGCCGTTCGCCCTCGCGCGCGAGGACCCGATCGACGTCGTCGAGATCGTTGTAGCGGGCGACCGCGACGTCGCGCGTCGTCCCGGATGGAATTCCCGAGCGCGCGGGATCCGGCGTTTGCGCGGACGCGCCCGCGTCGACGAGCGCGAGATCGAAGTGACCGTGGTAGTTCCCGCCGAATTTCACGATCAGCTCGCGAGCGGTATAGGCGCGCGCGACGCGAATCGCGCTCATCATCGCTTCGCTTCCGGTCGTCGTAAAGCGCAGACGCTCGATCGACGGGAGCGCATCGCGAATCCGTTCGGCGAGCGCGATTTCGTCCTCGTGCGTCGCGCCGAAACACGCCCCGCGCCGCGCAACCTCATCGAGCCCGGCGCAGAGCGCGGGATGCGCGTGTCCGAGCAGCAGCGGACCGTACGCCATGACGTAGTCGACGTACTTGCGGCCGTCGGCGTCGAACGCGTACGCCCCCTCGCCGCGTGCTTGGACGAACGGGACGCCGCCGACCGGCGCGCCGGCGCGGACCGGCGAATCGACGCCCCCCGCGATCACGCCGCGCGCGCGCTCGAAGAGCTGTGCGGAACGCGCCCGTGCTTCGATCATCGAGTCGGCATTGGTCCGGGCGCTAGCCCAGTCCCTGCGCGATCCGCAAGCCGGCGGTCCGGAGGTCCCACGGCAGCGCGTGCGCGCCGGCGCCGATCGCGCGGCCATTCCCCTCATCCCGGGCACCGCGCGCCGCGAGCGCGAAGAGCGGTCGACCCAGCTCGCGCGCGAACCGCATGGTGTGCATGGCGCCCCCTTCGGCCTCGCTCGAGATGAGGACGACGGCGCGCGCGTGCGCCGCCTGCAAGCGGTCCCGCTGCACGAGCGTCGCCGGGCTGGCCGCGCTCCCGAGCGGCTGCTCGCTCGCAATCCCGCCGCCGGCCTCGACGATCGCAGACTCGAGCTCGCGATGCTCAGGCGGATACGTGCGGTCGATCCCGGTCCCGACGTACGCGAGCGTCGGGATCCCGGCGGCCAGCGCTCCCCGGTGAGCCGCGGCGTCGATCCCCCACGCGAGACCGCTGATCACGGGATGCCCGAGCGAGCGTGCCAATTCGAATGCGAATTGCTCCGCTTCCTCGTCCACATGGCGGCTCCCGACGATTGCGACGCCGGCACGCGGGAGGCGGCCGCGCACGTACAGCACGGACGGCGCGTCGCGCAAGTCACCGAGTCCCGGTGGATATTCGTCGTCCGACCGCATGACCGGCCGCCAGGGTATGTTCACGACTGCACGGGCTTGCTACACTCCAAGGACGATGGCAGAGACTTTAGCGATCCTCGTCGGCGGCGGCCCGGCGCCCGGGATCAATGGCGTCATATCGTCCGCGACGATCGAAGCGGTCAACAACGGCTTGCGCGTGATCGGCCTCTACGACGGTTACTATCACATCGCGCGCGGCGACACCACTCACATCGCCGATTTGAGCATCGAAAAGGTTTCGCGCATCCACTTCACAGGCGGCTCGATCCTGCGCACCTCGCGGACGAATCCTGCCAAGGATGAGGCAACGCTCAAGCAGTGCGTCCGTTCGCTCCTCCTTTTAGGAGTGCGCTATCTGGTCGCGATCGGCGGCGACGACACCACCTACGGCGCAACGAAGATCGCCGAGCTGACCCGCGGACGGATCGGCGTTGCGACGGTTCCCAAGACGATCGACAACGACCTCCCGCTCCCCGACAATGCGCCGACGTTCGGTTTCGAGACTGCGCGCGCGACTGGGACCGCGATCGTCGAGAGCCTGATGGAAGACGCGCGTACGACGGCGCGCTGGTATTTGGTCGTGTGCATGGGACGTAAATCCGGCGCGCTGACCCTCGGGATGTGTAAAGCCGCGGGTGCGACGTTGGCGGTCATCCCCGAAGAATTCACCGACGATCCGCTGGATTTGCGCGCGGTCGTCGATACGATCGTCGGCGCGATCATCAAACGAAAAGCCAGCGGCCACGACCACGGTGTCGCGGTCGTTGCGGAAGGGATCGCCGAACGGCTCTCGGCAGAATCGCTCGACGGGCTCGACGGCGTCTCGCATGATTCGTACGGACACGTTCGGCTCGCCGACGTCCCGATCGGGACGATCTTGCGCGACGCCGTGCGCAAGAGGCTCACGGATCTCGGCATGGAGACGACCGTCGTCCCGAAGGATATCGGCTACGAGCTGCGCTGCGCGAAACCGGTCCCGTTCGACACCGAGTACACGCGCACGCTCGGTTACGGTGCGGTCCGTTATCTGCTCGGCGGCGGGAGCGGTGCGCTGATCGCGCTATCGGGCGGGCGCGTCGTCCCCGTGAACCTCGCGGATTTGTTGGATCCCGCAACCGGTCGCGTCCGCGTGCGCTTGGTCGACGTGACGACCGAAGCGTATGAGGTCGCCCGCAAGTACATGATTCGCCTCGAGCCCGAGGATCTGCAGGAACCGCGGCTTTCGCGCGTCGCCGCGTGCACCAACCTCTCGGCCGACGAGTTTCGCGTCCAATTCGCGGCGGCTTCCTCCGTCGAGTCGGTAGGTTCGCGCGCGTCCTAGCATAAACGCATGGGTATGATCACGATCGAGATCACCCCGAAGACGAATATCAGCGAATTGGTCGCCGTGCTGCCGATCGCGGAAGACGTCCTCACGCAATTCGGCCTGCACTGCGCCGGATGCGGCGTCAACAAGTACGAGACGATCGAGCAGGGCGCAAAGGCGCACGGCCTGCAGGTCGAGCCGATCGTCGCCGCGCTCGTCGAAGCGCGCCACGCCGGACGCGTCCCGGCGATCAAAAGCGAAGACAAGCGCCCGCAGCGGCGCGCCCCCGGCGAGTTCACTCGGCGTGCGGCGTTCAAGCACGTCGTCCCGATCATGTCCGGCAAAGGCGGCGTCGGGAAATCGCTCGTGACCGGCCTCATCGCCGTCGGCTTGCGCCGCAGGAACGCGCGAGTCGGGATCCTCGATGCCGACATCACGGGACCGTCGATGCCGCGTCTCTTCGGCTTGCGCGAGCCGCTCGGACTCGAACGCGACCCTTCGAAACCCAACGATGAGAAGGCGCCGCCGCTGATGGTCCCGGCGACGACCCGCTCCGCGATCGAAGTCGTCAGCACGAACTTGTTGACCGATCAGGAAGACACCGCGATGGTGTGGCGCGGGCCGATCGTCGCAGGCGTCATCCGCCAGTTCTACGAGCAAGCGCTCTGGAGCGACCTCGACTATCTGCTGATCGATCTTCCCCCAGGCACCTCCGATGCGCCGCTGACGGTCGTCCAGTCGCTTGCGATCGATGGTGTGATTCTCGTCACGATGCCGCAGGCACTCGCGACGATGATCGTGCGCAAGGCCGCCAACCTCGTGCGGCAGCTGCAAAAGCCGGTCCTCGGGGTCGTCGAAAACATGTCGTACTTCGTCGCGCCCGACACGGGCCGCAAGTACGAGATTTTCGGTCCGTCGCACGCCGATCAGGTAGCAGCCCTCGCAAACGCTCCGATGCTCGCGCGCATCCCGATTGATTCCCACATGGTGGAACTCGCCGACAGCGGGCGGATCGAAGAGATCGACGACCCGATTTGCGACACATTGGCCGGCGCGCTCATCGATGCGTTGGCCGCGCGTCCAAAAACGAAAGAGACGATCAGCCTGATCTAAGCGTCTGATCTAAGCGTCTCTCTTGCGCGTACTCTTGGTGGTCACCGTCGCGCGCCCGAGGCGCGCGTTCAGGCGCTTTCAGAATTCCCTCACTTCGCTGCCTTTTGATGGAGCTATGAGACTGACGTTTCTCGCCAAGTTTACACTGGCCACGTTCGTCGTTGCGGTCGTGGCAACGGTCGCACTCGCGTATACGCTCGCGACGGCGCACATTCGTGCCGTCGAGCGGGACGAGATGATCACCGCAACGGGACAGATCGTCGCCGCGCTGACGCCGGCGCTGACCGAACTCTCGGAGGTTCGCGCAAACGATCCACGCTGGCTGGAGATGCTGCGGAACGGCGTCGGCGCAGGCCAGCGCAATCAATTCGCGGCGGCGATCCGCGTCTACGCCCCCGACGGCCGGGCGATCTTTCCTAAAGGCGCGCCGGCCCAGCCGGTCGACGTCGCGGCGACGATCGCACGACAAGACATCTGGTCGCGCGACATGGTGAGCAGCGGGATCCAGACGCGCACCGAATACGCGCCCTTTGCACAGGACGGCCGCATCGCGGCGGTCATTGCGATCGATTTCCCAATCGATCAGATGGCCGCGCAGGCCGCCGGCGAGCAGAAAACCGTGATCTTCGCGACCGTCGCGACCGTCGCGCTCATCTTCCTGACACTCGTGGCGATGGCAGCCGGCGCGTCGCGCGAGCTCGAGCTGCGCCGTCGTCAAGCCGAAGGAACGTTCGCGCAGACGCTCGGCGTCCTGGCCGAGACGCTCGAGCTGCGCGATCCGTATACGGCCGGTCATTCGCGCCGGGTCTCGGAGTACAGCCGCGAGCTCGCGCGCGCGCTGCGGCTCTCGCCCCGCGAGATCGACGTCATCACGAACGCCGCGCTGCTGCACGACATCGGAAAAATCGGCATCCCCGACCGCGTCTTGCTCAAGGACGGTGCGCTCGACGAGCGCGATCGCGCGATTGTTGGGAAGCACCCGGTGATGGGCGCTCAAATCATCGGCAGCATCTCGTCAATGGAAGACGTTGCGCCGTGTGTCATGCACCACCACGAGCGCGTCGACGGCACCGGCTATCCGGGATGTCTGATTGCCGAAGCGATCCCGCTCGGCGCGCGCATCATCGCCGTCGCCGATACCTTCGATGCCATGACGACCGACCGTCCCTATCGCCGCGCGCTCTCGATGGAGGTTGCCCTCACGGAAATGCAGCGGATCGCCGGGACGCAACTCGACGTCTCGATCGTGACTCGCTTCGTGCAGATCGCGCTCGCCGGGAAGGTCGTCCCGCCGCCCGCGGCCCTGGACGAGAGCGAACTGCGCTTCGGTCCGTTGCTCGGCCTAAAGGGGGCGGTTTAGCACTACTCGGGCCTCGGCGCTCCCGACGCGAAGCGGCCCGGTCCGCTCACCACCCGCCAGCGTCCACACGTGAATCGCGTGCAGACCGGGGCGAACGTCCGTGAGGGTAAAGCTCTCGCCGCTCGACTTGATTTGCGCGAACGGTCCGTCGACGACGACGATGACCGCGTGCATCGACGCGTGGATGTGGCACGCGATTTGATTGACGCCGGGCCGGGGAAAGGTCACGAGCTTTCCGGGACCCTTCGAATAGAATCCGATGTCGAAATAGTCCGGGCCCTGCAGCGAGTAGACGCTGTGAATGTAGTCATCGTCGTTGGGGAAAAGGACGCTCGAGCCCGCCGGGACGACGAGCAGGTTCGGGACGAAAGTCCGGCTCGTCTGACGTAAGGTAGTCTGATCGGTGCTCGGCGCGGGTTTCGAGCCGTCGCTGACCCAGACGACTCCGGCCTCGCTGAGCGTCCCTTGGACGGTCGCGGCGGCCGCGGACCGGCAATAGAAGCCGAAACACGTCGAGCCGACAAGCAATATCGCCGCGGCGTGGAAACAGAGAGCCCTCATGCGTCGCACATTCATCCCAATCGCTACCGGCTTCGCGCTCGGCTACTTCGCCGTTCGCTGCTTTGAAACACTTTCCGTCTGGGGGAAAGAGCCCCGGCGGCTCCCGCAGGATGCGGCGCAATACGGAAAGACGCGTCGCGCCTTGATGCTCGCGGGGATCGCGCGCTCGATTGCATCTCTGACCGTCTCCGCATACGTCGTCGCTTCCCGCCTCGAACGTCTCCCCGCACCGCTCGCGTTCGCCGCGCTCAGCGCCGTCGACGCGGTGCTGGACCTGCCGATCGATTACGTCGAGCACTATCGCCTTGAACGCGCATACGGCATGAGCGAACAATCGACGGACGCGTGGCTGACCGACCGTGCGAAGATACTCGGCCTGACATGCGCGATCGGCGGTCCGCTCGTCGGCCTGCTGCTGAGCGTCGTGCGAAGGATGCCCAAACGTTGGCTTACGATCGTCGCGCTCGCCTTGGGGCCGTTTCAAATCCTGGTCCAGCTGGTTGCGCCGACGTTCATCGCACCGCTTTTCAATAAGTTTGTGCCGCTCGAGGGCCCGCTCGAGGAGCGCCTACGAGCGCTGGCACATCGATACGGTGTCGGAGACGCGGCGATCCTGCGCGTCGACATGAGCCGGCGCACCACGAAAGCCAACGCCTACGTCGTCGGCCTGTTCGGGACGCACCGGATCGTCGTCGGCGATACGTTGCTCGACGACTTCACTCCCGAGGAGATCGAGTTCGTCGTCGCTCACGAGCTCGGCCACTACGTCCATCGCGACACCTGGAAGCTCGTCGGGATCGGGACCCTGGGCGGTATCGTGATCTTGGCCGCCGCCGACGCGGCGGTCGGCGACGATCCTCCGAGCGGCAGCTTCGCGTGGTTGACCCGGATCATGCTGTTCGCAACGTTGCTCTCGACGCTTGCCGGGCCGCTCGTCGCCGCGATCGCGCGTCAGATCGAGTGGGACGCCGACGCGTTCGCGCGCGAAGCGACGCAGCATCCCGAATGGGGCGCCGCCGCTTTCACCCGCTTGCGCGATAAAAACCTCGCGGAGGACGAACAACCGGCCTGGATGGAGTATCTCTTCTCGACGCATCCCTCGCTCAAGCGGCGCATCGAAGCACTGCGAACAGCGGTCTGACGATTCAGGCCTTCCACGCTTGGAAATGGCGCTCGATCAGTCCGACGAGCTGTGTCGAGGCGACGCCGATCACGATGAAGACGACGAGCGGGACGAAGACGTCGGCGGTCCGCAAATGCGCGGCGTAGACCGTCATGCGGAAACCGAGTCCCGCGTTTGCTCCGAACATCTCGCCCAGCACGACGCCGATGAGCGCGCGGCCGAGCCCGATCCGCAGCCCCGCTAAGATGAGCGGCGTTGACGCAGGGAGGACGACTTTGAGGATGACGTCGCGCGTCGTCCCGCCGAAGGCTCGAACGACGCGGATCAACACCGGGTCGACCGATTGGACGCCGGCCACCGTGTTGACGGTGATCGAGACGACGGTGAGCAAAAACGCGACCGTGACGACCGTCGCGAATCCGAAGCCCATCCACACGACGATCAGCGGATAGATCGCGATCAACGGGGCGGAGTAGAGAAACCACATGAATGGGTCGAGCGAGTACTCGATCGTCCGGTTGAGCCCCATCGCGATCCCGACCGCGATGCCGACGACGACCGAGAGCCCGAAACCCAGCGCGTATTCCGTCAAGCTGACCTTGAGGTCCGCCGGCAATTGTCCGGATGACCATTGCGTGACGAACGCCGATGCGATCAACGACGGGCTCGCCAGGATCGTCGGATTGAGCAATCCGTGATCGGCCGCGACCTGCCAGAGCAGGACGAAGAGGACCAGACCCGTGATCCCCAAGAGCAACGGCTCCGGGAGCCGCACTACTGCTCGAGCTCTTGCCGCCACGGACCAATCCTATTCTCGAGCCAACGCAAAAAGGAGACGCACGCGAAGCCGAACGTGGAGATGACGACGACCAGAACGACGATCTCGGAGGCGCGTGCAGCGCTGCTATAGACCTGCACGAGCCGGCCGATTCCCATCACCGAGACGTACATCTCCCCGGCGATGAGGACGACGACGGCACGGCCGACGCCCAGCCGCATCCCGGCCATGATCGCGGGCAAAGAGCCGGGTAAGATCGCTTTGCTCACCACCTGGAGCGTGTTCGCGCCGAACGAACGGACGGCGCGGGTCCAGGGCTCGGCGACCTGCGCCACGCCCGTCATCGTATTGATCATCACGGGGAAAAAAGCGCTGATGAAGACCATCACGATCTTCGACGTCGTCCCGACGCCGAACCAAACGACGAGGATCGGGATGAACGCGATGATCGGCGCCTGGTAGATCGCGATCAACAGCGGATCGAGGAGCAGACGCAGCCGGCGCACCAGCGCGAGCGCGATCCCCGCGACGATCCCGAAGATGACCGCCGGGACGAAGCCGACGAAGAATTCATTGAGGCTGACCCACGCGTTCGAACCGAGCTCTCCCGTCGACGCCATCTTCGCCATCGTCGCGACGACTTCGCTCGGATACGAAATGAGGTCGGAACGGATGAGGTTCGTCGATCCGACGATTTGCCACAACGCCAGGAAGACGACGACCGAGAGCGAGCCGACTACGAGGCGACGGCTGGCCAATTCAGCGTGCTGCGGACTTGCTCTTCGAGGAGGCCCCAAATCTGATGGCGGTAAGCGGCAAACTCAGGCGTATTGCGCACGTCGAGGTCGCGGGGACGCGGCAGGTCGACCCGGATCGTCTCGATGATGCGGCCGGGCGAGGCGCTCATGACGATGACGCGATCGGCAAGGTAGACGGCCTCGTCGATGTCGTGCGTGATGAAGACGATCGTCTTACGATCGCGTTCCCAGATTCGCAGCAACTCGACGGCCATCAGCGCGCGTATCTGCGCATCGAGCGCGCCGAACGGTTCGTCCATCAGCAAGACTTCCGGCTCGACGCTGAGCGCCCGCGCGATCCCGACGCGCTGGCGCATCCCGCCGGAGAGCTGATGCGGAAAATGCCGCTCGAAGTCGCGTAAGCCGACCATCGCGATGTAACGCTGCGCGGCGGCCCGCCGCTCCGCCGGCGTGACGCCCTTGAGCTCCATTCCGAGTTCGACGTTGCTCAGCACGGTGCGCCACGGGAGCAACGCGAAGTCTTGAAAGACCATTGCCCGATCCGACCCCGGAGCCTTCACCTCGCGCCCGCTGAGCCGAATCGAGCCGCTCGTCGGATGCAGCAGCGCCGCGATCAGCATCAATAGGCTGCTTTTACCGCAGCCGCTCGGACCGACGACCGTCACGAGTTCGCCGCGCTCGACGCCGAGACTCACGTTCTCGAGCGCGAGAAATTGTTCGTTGCTGAGCGGACGCCGGTATGCGAGGCTGACATCCTCGACATCGAGATGACTCATTTTTACGGCGCTCCGCCCCAGGCTCCGCGCCCCCCATGCTGCGCATGGGGCCCCCATACCATTGGGCCCGTCAGCGCTCTGCTACGATTGCCGTTCCCCCAGGGGGCCCGTAACAACATTTAACTTGGCGCCCACTGCTTGAACGACTTGATGTACGTCAGATCGAGCAGTTTCGAATCGGGCCAAGGCTCCTTGACGTCGCCGGTCGACATCGTGATCTGCCAGAAGACCGGCATGTACTTGTCGGGGAACAGCCCCCGCTCGTTGAAATCGTTGATGACGTCGTCGTAGGCGCGTTCGGCCCACTGCTTCTGATACTTGAGGTGGTCGATCATGACGCTGACCGCGAGATCGCGCTGCACCTTGGCCAAGCGAATCGCCGCGACATGAGCGCGCAGCAGCGCCGTGATCGTGTTCGGGTTCTCTTTGAGGAACTTCGTCTTCGTCAAGAACACGTGCTTGGGCCAATGCGGCGCGACGACTTGCGCCTCGGTTCCAAGGAGGGTCAGCCCTTCCTCCGGGCCTTGCCACTTGAACGGCGGCGAGATGATCGCCGCGCTGAGACGGCCCGCTTTGAGCGCCTGATACGCGCTCGGCGTCCCTCCGGACTGAACGATTTGCACGTCCTTTTCCGGTTCGAGCTTGTGTTTGCGCAGCGCGTAACGCATCAGCGCGTCCGTCAGCGAGCCGAAGGTCGAAACGCCGACCGTTTTCCCCCGCAGATCCTCCCAGCGCTTCACCGACGGGACTGCGAGCCACGAAAAGTCCGCTTGCCAAAAACCGGCATAGAATCCGATGACGGGCTGGCCCGCATTGATCATGTTGATCAGGCCGTTCGTCGATTGCACGTTGACGTCGGTCGAATCGCCGGCGAGCGCCTGCGAGACCTCGGCGTCGCCGCGGAAGCTCACCAGCTGCACGTCGAGGCCTTGCGCGGCCCACGTCTTCGCTTGTGCGACGTAGATCGGGAGGAAGCTCGTCGCATCGACAGGGAGCCCGAGCCGCAGATTCGGCCTTTCCGGCTTGCCGATCGGGGGATTCGCGCCTTCCAGCGCCAGCATGCCCGCTGCCGACATGCTGGCCAAGAAGTCCGACCGTCGAATCATTTCTTTTCCGTCGGCCGAGCGTCACCGGCGTACGAGTTCCGGTAGATCGGAATCGTCTTGCCGCGCAAGTCATAGAGGTATTTGATGATCTGCTCGTTGGTCATGTATTTCGCCATGTCGTAGTGATTGCGATGCGTCATGTCTTCGAGCGGCCGGCGCGATCCCGGCATCGACGGGACCGCGGGATATCCGAACGGCATGATCAACACGAGCCGCAGCGGCTCGGGGACGCCGAGGATCTGCTTGAACGGATGCTCGATATGAATCGTCACATGCTGACTGCCCAGCCCGAGCGCCGCGCCTGCCAGATGCATCAGCATCGAGGCGTTGGAGAGTCCGTCGGTAAGATGCGTCTGATCGAGCCCGTACGTATGCGCTCCCTGCACGGTCCCCCACTGGCGCCGGCCGTCCCCGACGACGACGATCAGAAACGGCGCCTCGGCCCAGCCGACGCTCTGCCGCTGCTTCTGCACTGCCTCTTCATGCGTCATCTGGTAGGAAGGATGGCGCAATTCCATCACGCGCTGCTGCTCCATCCAGTAAATGAAGTCCGCGTTGATATCGACGTACGCTTGGAAGAGCTCTTTCTTGACCTTCGGATCGGTGACGACGATGAACTCCCACGGCTGAGAGTTCGCCCCGGACATCGCCCACCGCCCGGCCTCCAAGATCTTCTCGATGTACTCTTCGGGGACCGGATCGTTTTTCAACTTGCGGACGCTCGTCCGATTCTTGATGAGCTCCATCAAGAGAGCGTAGTCGGTGGTCTCGGTGTTGGTCAAGGCCATCACACTTCTCCGTTGGTATTGTCCGGGAGTTCGATCAAGACGCTCGCTTGCGTCAGCGCCTCGGCGCCGTTGCCGCGGACGGCGACGGTCCGGCCCGAAGCGGCACCCAGACCATCGCGATGGACAACGACATGCAGTGCGAACGCCGTGGACGCTGCGACGGTTTCGAAGCTGGTCCGTTCGATCGGCGGGGGCTCTTCTTGGTCGAGGCCGATCCCGTGACCAAAGCCGTAGGAGCGAGCCGATTGCAGCAGGGCGGGATCGCCGAGCGCTTTCTCAGCGGCACCGGCAAGCAAGGTGACCGCCGTATGCGGACGCAGCCCGTTCTGCATCGCGTCGACGGCGCCCGCCGCTTTCGACGCGATCGCGCGCAGCTCCGGCGACGGCGTGCCGAGTACGTAGGTTTGCGCCGTCTCGGCCCAATGGCGCTGGACTTCGACGGCGATGAACAGCATCACCGCGTCGCCGGCTTCGAGCCTGCGGTCGTCCGGGGGGCGCAGCGCGATCCCGCACTGCGGCCCGCTCGCGATCAGGATGCGAATATCTTCGGCGGCGCAGAGCCGCATCGCCTTATCGACGAGCGCGCTCGCACGACGTACCGTCGTCCCGACGCGCAAGACGTGGGCTGCCGTCTGCAGGCCGGTTTGCGCCGCTTCGGCAGCGCGCGCGATCGCCGCGAGTTCTGCGGCGTCTTTTTGCATCCGTAATTTCCGGAACGCTTCGTCGCGCGTGTTCCAGGTCACGCCGGGCAACGCGCTTCCGATCGCGTCCCACTCCGCGATCGGAAGCGCCTGTCTCGTCCCGACCAGGCCGAGCTTCGCTTTCTCCAGTCCGCGCTCGCGGACGAGCTTCACCGCCTCTTGCGGTAAGCGCGAAAACGGGCGCAGATCCTCGAACCACGTCAAGGTCTTCGAGGCGGGGATGTCGCGCAACCCGACGTTCGCCAACAACGTCGGCGGCGCGTCCTTGACGACGAGTATGAGCACCGACCGTAGCCTCGGGAGAAAATGGCTCACGAACGCGACGTCGCCGTAGCCCTGCGCGTCGCCGTAGATCAACCACGCGTCGTCGCCGCTTGCAGCCAGCGCCGACTGCACCGCACGGAAGCGCTCGTCGAACACCTCGCGAGGCACGAGATCGCGGTCCCAATACAGACCGCCGCGTTTGAGGACTTGATGCTGCGTCTGCACGACTACTCGCTCTTCCAGAAGAGGCGAATCGGGCTGCGCGTCAACGCGCGCGGACCGTCGGCTTCGATGACGACGGTGTCGCCGAGCATCATGTAGCCCGTTTCGGGAAGGTACTGATTGGGATGGATTACCATCGTCATGTTGGTCTCGAGGATCGGCCCCGTGTCTTCGTTGAGGTCGTTCGGGACGACCGCGCCGAGCCCGAGGCTGTGTCCGCGCGTGCGCATGTAGGGCTGGCGGCAATACTCGGCATAGCCGGCGCCGCCGATCACCTCGTTGACGGCCCGCGCGATATCGGCGCTCGGTATCCCCGGCTTCGCGACGGCGCTTCCGCGCTGCAGCGCCGCGATCAGCATGTCGTATTTTTCTTTCTGTACGGCCGTCGGCTCGCCCAAGATAAACGTGCGGCAGAGCTGCGCCAGATAGCCGCGGTACATCGGCGTGATCTCGCCGATGATGACGTCCCCGGCCTCGAGACGGCGCTCGCTCGGCGGACGGATCGCGAC
>DATNIC010000223.1:0-5309 GCA_035604635.1 Binatia bacterium | reverse complement strand
GCGCGCGCCGCTGCTGCGCCGGGTCGCGCGTTGCCGCCGAACGTCGTCGAGCGCGCGACGTAAGGTCGAGATGCGCCGGCCGATCTTTCGCCGGTCGACTTCGAGCTTGGTCTCGCCGGGGCCGCGTGTCCCGATCCCGCCGCCCAGGCGAGATAGTGCGGAGCCCGCTCCGATGAGATTGGCCTGACGATAGCGCAGCTGCGCGAGCTCGACCTGCAGTTTCCCTTCGCGGCTGCGCGCACGCTGTGCGAAGATGTCGAGAATGACCGTCGTGCGATCGACGATCGGGACGTCGACGATTTTCTCGAGGTTCATCCGCTGCCGGGGACGCAGATCGTTGAGGACGAAGACGCCCGTCGCGCCGAGTTCGCGGACACGCTCGGCGATCTCGCGCGCTTTCCCGGCGCCGACGAGCGTCGCCGGATCGACATGCGCGCGCCGCTGCACGATCTCGTCGACCACGCGGGCTCCGGCCGCTTCGATCAATGCGCCGAACTCGGCGAGCTCGGGACCGACCGGCGCGCGCCGGTCGTTTACGTCAACGGCGACGACAACTGCTCGCTGTGTGCTCATGAAAGAGGGGCAGCCGCGAACGGCTGCCCCTCTCTACTTTGCCTGAACGAGGCCCTAGTACTTCACCACCAGATCCGCTTCCATGGTCCCTTGGGTCCGTGAGAGCGTCCCGGTCGCGAAACTCCGGAAGTTCGTGAAAACCGGTGCGTTGGTGTAGTCCATCCGGTACTCTCCGCGGACGGCGACGTTCGGGGAGATATTGATCAGGCCGGTTGTCGTGAACTCGTCCCAACGCAGGTTGGGAACGAGCGTCCCGGTCCGGTAGCCTTGCGGGTCGCTGAAGTACTCGTAGCGGCCCGAAACGCCGTACTTGCCCGACCCGAACGTGTAGGCGGCATAGCCCGCCAATCCGTTCCAGATCGCACCGACCGTCGGCGTGACGAACGGGGCGGTATTGCTCTGCGAGCCGACATCGTAGTTCGCCGCGAGCGTCAAACTCGGGAAGAGTTTGTAGCTCGCCACGATGTCGAGCAGTGAGCGGTTCCCGATCGGACCGACGACCGGGAAGACCCCGCACGCCGTCGTGCTGCACGCAGCCGCCGGCGTCGCCAACGTGCCGTTGGGATTCACGTTGAACGAGAGGCCCGAGCCATTGCCGAATGCGGCATATTCGCTGCCCCACAGGAACGTAGCCGAAGCCGTGAGGTTCGCGTTCGTGTAGGCGACTTGACTCTCGAGCGACCGGAGTGCGCCGGTGGTCCCGACCATGTCGTCCCACCCGTTGTTTCCGCCGAGGGTCGCCGTGATGTGCGAATTGTACGCGTAGGCGAGACGGACGCCGGTGTGCGTGATCGGCTCCGCATAGCCCCAGAGGATCGAGCGCGAGAACTGCGCGTCTTGCCAGGCCTGCGCAACTTCGTACCCGACGAGCGTGAAGTACTTACCGGCAGTCCCCGTCCATTTTCCATCGGGCGTCGCGTACTGCAGGTAGAGCTGGGTCACGTCGTAACCGCTGACGTGATAGTAAGCACCGTTGCCCAAGCACTTGTAGGTGTTGTTGAACGGAGGGAAGGGGATCCACGGCGAGAGCGACGGACCTCTGCCGGGCTGACCGGTCGGGGAGCTGCCGCAAGGCGCCGCGTTCTGCGTCACAGACCCCGGATTCGGCGCCAAGTTGTACGAGTTCATGGACGACATGGCGTTGGCATCGTTACCGATGTTCAGCTCGAGCTTTCCGCCGATCATGCCTGCCGACAACTTTGTCGCCGTCAAGTTGAGGGTATTGAACGTAAACGTGTTCGGACGATAGTCGAACGCGCGCGACGGGAACCCGCTGTTCACGCCGAGGGCCGGTACGCCGAACGAGAGTTGACTCGCACCGGCGGCGATGTATGAGGCCTCCGCCGTGGCGGTGTACTGCCACATCTGCGGGGTGGGGGTGGCGGTCGGCGATGCCGCCGGCGCCGGGGAGGCTTGAGCGATGACGTCGGCCGTTGGCTCCGCAGCCTCAGACGTCCCGACGGACAGCGCCCACATCCCCGCCGCGACGAGGCTGACGACCAAAATAAGAATTCTTCTCAATTTTTGCTCCTATTCATCTCCTGACTGAAGCGCTCGAGCCCTTGCTTGGTCCGAGCCTCCGCGTTGACCAACGTTCATGATTGCTTAACCTTCCCCCACTCCCCCTAGACATATGGCGCAACGTGCCGCCTGCGTCGTACGTCGTTTGCACTACGAGCCGAGGGGTGGGACGGCGCTCAGCGTCCGACGTTTGAACCCCGGACGGTCCCCTCCCTTATCCATCTGGACAACCGGAACGGGGCTTTTACCAAGAACCACGTGCGGTTCGTCGCTGCGCAACGTGTCGCGATCGGCACGTGTGCAATTCGTATTGTGTAGGAGAGTAGATGGCCAAGAAACCGCGCGAGATCGTCGATTTGATCAAAGCGCAGAACATCAAGATGGTCGACCTGAAGTTCATCGACGTCCCCGGAATGTGGCAGCACACGACGGTGCCCGCGGACCAGATGGACGAGGGAACGCTCGAGGCCGGGATCGGATTCGATGGGTCGAGCATCCGCGGATTCCAATCGATCCATGAGTCCGACATGATCCTCAAACCGGACTTCGATACAGCGCACGTCGACACGTTCCGCAGCGTCCCGACGCTCTCGATGATCTGCGATATTTTCGATCCGATCGTCAAAGGAACGTACGACAAGGATCCGCGCAACATCGCCAAGCGCGCCGAGGCGTATCTGCAGAAGACCGAACTTGGCGACGTTGCCTACTTCGGACCGGAAGCCGAGTTCTTCATCTTCGACAACGTCGTGTACGAGAACTCGGGGAACCGCTCGGGCTATGAAGTCGACTCGGTCGAGGCGCACTGGAACAGCGGCAATACCGACGGCCAAAATCTCGGCTACTCGATCCGGCCGAAAGAAGGCTATTATCCGGTCTCACCGTCCGACACGTACACGGATCTGCGCTCCGAGATCTGCCTCGTCCTCAAGGACTGGGGCATCGACGTCGAGATGCAGCATCATGAAGTAGCGACCGGCGGTCAGGCGGAGATCGACTTCCGCTTCGACTCGTTGCTCAAGACGGCCGACAACTTGATGACGTTCAAGTACGTCGTCAAGAACGTCGCCAAAATGCACGGCAAGACCGTGACCTTCATGCCGAAGCCGATCTTCGGCGACAACGGCTCCGGCATGCACGTCCACCAATCGATTTGGAAGGGCGGAAAGCCCTTGTTTTTCGACGCCAACGGGTACGGCGAAGCCTCGCAGATGATGCTGTACTACATCGGAGGCTTGCTGACGCACATCGACTCGCTGCTGGCCTTCTGCGCCCCGTCGACGATTTCGTACAAGCGTCTCGTCCCGCACTACGAAGCGCCGGTGAACGTCGCGTTCTCGGCTCGGAATCGCTCGGCTGCGATCCGCATCCCGATGTTCTTCCAAGGCAACCCGAAGGCGAAGCGGTTGGAGTTCCGTCCTCCCGATCCATCGTGTAATCCGTATCTCGCCTTCGCCGCACTCCTGTGTGCCGGCATCGACGGTATACAAAAGAAGATCGATCCGGTAAAGGCCGGCTTTGGTCCGCTCGACAAGAACATCTACGATCTCGAGCCCGAAGAGGCGGCGAAGATCCGCTCCGTCCCCGGTTCTCTGCGCGAGTCGCTCGCCGCACTCAAGAAGGATCACGACTATCTCACGACGGGCGGCGTCTTCTCCAAAGTGTTCATCGAAGAGTGGATCGAATACAAGATGGAACGTGAGGTCAAGCCGGTCGAGATCCGGCCTCATCCCTACGAGTTTTTCCTGTACTACGACATTTAGACGAAAGCGTCGTCAGCAAAAGAGCATCCCGCAAGGGATGCTCTTTTTACGTCCCGCGCGAGCGCTGCGCGGCCGGACGAAGGACGTGGACGTCGTCGGACGCGACCCACCCGTACCGCCCGCGGCGCGGGCCGTTGACGAGCCGAATCGCAATCGCGTCCTGCGGAGCGAGCGCATACTTGGGACGAATCGCTGCCGGCTCGCACGAAACCGCGACGGCGGTCGTCCCGGGACTCGAGAGAAAGGTGTGTTGCAACACCGCTTTTGCCCCCGGCCAGACGCCCGACGCGTACGCGACCATCAAATCCTTGCGATCCCAAACGAGCACGTCCGGGTCGATCGTCTGCGATTTGAGCATGACGCGAGCGCCGCGGTCGACGCTGCAACCGGTCGCCTGCGCTGCCGCGTTCGAGGCCGTAAGCAAAACCAGCGCTATCGTCGCCGCCGCTCGCTTCATCGTCTGACGGATTCCTTGCCCGTCCATTCGAGGGGTCCTCTTCGGTCGATCCGAACTAGCGGGCCTCTATGCGTCTCAACATCGACCCGTCGATCTTCAAGAGCTACGACGTACGCGGAATCTATCCGGCGCAGATCAACGAAACGATCGCGCACGACATCGGGCGAGCGTTCGTCGAAGCGCTTGGGCGCAGGCGCATTGCCGTGGGGCGCGACATGCGCCCGTCGGGTGAAAGCCTCGCCGCGGCGTTCACCGAGGGGGCGACGGGGGCCGGCGCCGACGTCATCGACATCGGCCTGATCTCGACGGATGCGCTCTATTTTGCGGTCGGCAAGTTCGGGTACGACGGCGGTGTGATGATTACGGCGTCGCACAATCCCGCGGAATACAACGGGATGAAATTTTGTCGGGAAGAAGCGCAGGCAATCTCGCTCGACACCGGCCTAGGCGCGATCCGCGACCGGATCGTCTCGGGCGATTGGCGAGCCGCGAGCGCCGCGCGAGGGAAAGTCACCAAGCGCAGCATCCTCGATGATTTCGCACAGCATTGCCTATCGTTCATCGACGTCAAGAAGATCAAGCCGTTCAAGATCGCCATCGATGCCGGCAATGGGATGGGCGGCAAAACGGTTCCGCATGTTTTCAAATATCTGCCCTGCGAGGTATTTCCACTCTACTTCGAGCTCGACGGGACGTTCCCGAACCATCCGGCGAGTCCGATCGAAGCCGAGAACATGATCGACCTGCAAAAGGCAGTCCGCGACCACGGCTGCGATTTGGGCGCTGCGTTCGACGGCGATGCCGACCGGATGTTCATCGTCGACGAGCGGGCGCAGCTCGTCGGCGGCGATATGGTGACGGCGCTCGTCGGGGTCAACACGCTGGGGAAGTTTCCCGGCGCGAAGATCCTCTACAACCTGATCTGCAGCCGCAGCGTCCCCGAGGCGATTGCAAAGGCAGGCGGGATCCCGGTCCGCTCCCCTGTCGGCCATTCG
>DATNIC010000222.1:0-14405 GCA_035604635.1 Binatia bacterium | reverse complement strand
ACGGCATCTCCACGATCCTGACCTTGGAAGAGTCGCCGCCCTGCTGGTCGGTCCACGCTCGAATCGCGACGACATTGATGTCGTTGAGCGACGAGGTTGCGACGGTCTTCCCCTCGAGATCCTTGCCGGTCTTGATCGGCGAATCGGCAACGACGCATAATCCGATCTCATCCTGGTTGATGAGTCCACCCGGACACAAGTACAGGAACGGGACGCCGTGCTGCACGGCGGCGACGAGCGGGAGCACGTTGGTGATCCCGATGTCGACTGCGCCGGCCGCAACGGCCGCGACGATGGCGGCTCCGCTGGCCAAGATTTGCAGGTCGGTATTCAAACCGTGCGCTTTGAAGATCCCTTGATCGGTCGCGTACAGCGCCTCGGCATACGAATCGCTCGCCGTCGAGGCGATGCGCAGCACGGCGGCGTTTTGCGCGCGCGCCGCAAGCGGGATGCCGAGCGCAAGCGATCCGGATGCCGCAGCGAGAAACCGGGCACGAGAATGCCGCATGACCGTGAGGGATTCGTCAGCCAACGGACTAATATCCCTTCTTACAGGAAGGTGCGTTCGTGGAATTCGGCGTTCAGTTCTTCCCCGAGGTCGGGCCGCAGGACAAGGCACCGAACGACTACTTTCGCGAGTGCTTGGCGATCGCCGAAGCTTCGGAGCCGCTCGGCTTCACGCATGTCAGAATCGTCGAACACCATTTCGACCACTACGGCGGCTATAGCCCCAATCCGATCGTCTTCCTTGCGGCGGCCTCGCAGCGAACCAAAGCGACACGCCTCGTCACCGGTGCGATCATCGCAGCGTTCAATCATCCGCTCAAAGTCGCGGCCGAGATCGGGATGCTCGATGCGATCTGCGACGGGCGGCTCGACGTCGGCTTCGCGCGCGCGTTCCTTCCGCACGAGTTTCGCCGCTTCGGCGTCTCGCCCGACGAGTCGGTCGCGCGCTTCCGTGAGGCGATCGAACAGATCGACTTGCTGCTGCGCGAAGAGAACGTCACCCACCATGGGCGTTTTCACGACATCGTCGAGACGACGACGTACCCGCGGCCGACGCAGCGACCGCGTCCGAAGTTCTACGTCGCCGCCTCGTTCACGACCGACACGTTCGAGTTTGCGGGCCGCGAAGGACATTCGCTGATGTCGATCCCGATGGCTGCCGCCAAACTCAAAGAGCTCAACCAGGCCTATCGAAACGCGTGGCGCGACGCCGGTCATCATGGCAAGGGCGAAGTGATGTTCGCCTTCCACATGTTCGTCGACGAAGACGGCGAGCGCGCGCGCCGGATCGCGCGGCCGCACATCGCCGCGTACTTCCGCTCGCTGCTGGCGGCGTCGAGCGACTGGGAATCCGTCAAGTCCTCGGACTACAAGGACTACGGCAAGAAACTCGAGCGCATGAAGCAGCAGACGATGGAGACGCTGATCGAGAACGGCGGGGCATTGATCGGCTCGCCCGACGAAATCGTCGCCACCCTGCGCCGGCTCGACGACGAGATCGGTTTCGAGCATGCCTCGCTGCAAGTCAATTTCCACACGCTCCCGATCGAGGAGGCGATGCGCTCGATGCGGCTCTTCGCCGACAAGGTGATGCCGCACTTTGCGAAGGCGCCCGCGCTGACGTGATCGACACGCAATAGGAGAATCGCCGTGCAAACAACCGAGATGACCGATATGCGCCGCGCCTGGCGCGAAGCAAACGTTTCTCCTTTATGGGAATACGCGCTGGCGCACGGAGGGGCACGTGCGATCGAACGCGCCCATCTGTGGCCGTGGCGAACGATGAAGCCGCTGATCGACGATGCGCTGCGGCTGGGGGGGATGGACGTCGTCGAGCGGCGCGTCCTTTCGCTCATCAACCCGGAGCCGCGCCTGGGCGCCGGGCCGTCGACCGTCGTGAACCTCACCGGCGGCCTGCAATGCCTCGCCCCCGGAGAATCGGCGCGCCCGCACCGGCACTCGATGAACGCGATCCGATTCGTATTGGACGGCCGCGGTGCGACGACGATCGTCGATGGTAAGCGCTGCACGATGGAGGCCGGCGATCTGGTACTGACCCCGGGCTGGACGTGGCACGAGCACGAGCACGGCGGCGCGGAGCCGATCGTGTGGCTCGACGTCCTCGACGCGCAATTGCACCGGTATCTCGGGACCGATGCATTCGAACCCGGACCGGTCCACGACGTCCCCGACGTCTCGAAGGAAACCTACCGCTTCCCGTGGCCCGACGCGGTCGCCGCCGTCGCGAAGGCGCAGCGCGGTCCCGACGGTGCAAAGCGCCACCGCTATGTCAATCCGCGCACCGGCGGTCCCGTGATGGATTTGCTCGACTGCTACGCCGTCGAGATCGATGCGGGGACCGAGACGATCCCCGTGCGAACGAGCAGTCACGCGATCTGCGCCGTCATGGAAGGGCGCGGGACAAGCCGCATCGGCGGCGACACGCTCGCGTGGGAGCCCAAAGACGTCTTCTCACTCCCCGATGGAAATTGGATCAGCCACCGCGCGGATAGCGAGACCGTCCGCCTCTTCGTCTGTACCGATCGAGAAATCTTGCGGCGTCTCGATCTTCTGACCGAAGAATACGGCGGCAAGTAGGGTGGGCGCCTAACGCGTCATCGACGATTCGACGACTTCGTGCAGTTCGGGATCTCCGATCCCCTGTTCGAGGTAAGCGCGCGATAGTTCGACATATTCGTGAACCGTGTGCAGCAAGTCGACGCCGACGAGCGTTTTTTTCACTTGGGCGGGCGCGCCGGCTACCAGGACCCCCGATGGAATTTCAGCCCCTTGCGCGACGACGCTAGAGGCCGCGACGAGCGTCCGGCTTCCGATCCGCGCTCCGTTGAGAACGACGGCGTTCATCCCGATCAGCGAACCCTGGCCGATAACGCAATCCTCCATCGTCACGCAGTGTCCGATCGAGACGTCGTCCTCGATGATGGTCGCTCCGACCATCCCACTGACATGGATGACCGAATTGTCTTGAACGTTCGTGCGCGCTCCGATTCGAATCGGTCCATTGTCACCGCGAATGACGGTCCCGAACCAGATGCTCGCTTCTTCCCCGATCTCGACGTCGCCGATCACCACGGCGTTGGGCGCGACGAAGGCCGAGGCCGCGATTCGCGGACGCTTTCCGTGGTACTCGATGATCACGCGCGACCTCCACACGGCCTTTCGGGCCGGTTCGGCAGCTCTTGGGAAGAGGCGACGATTCTCATGCAGAGAAGCTTCGCGGGCCAAAGGAGTTGCTCATGGCTGACGTTACCATAACCATCCGGCCGAACGGGCCTTATCTGGTCGGCGGCTCGATCGTGCTACTCGATGAGAACGGTGCGCCGATCAGCACGGAAGGCCGCGACAAAGTCGCGCTCTGCCGATGCGGAGGATCGACGAACAAGCCGTTTTGCGACGGGACGCACAGCAAAATCGGTTTTGCCGGCGCGACGAAAGCGGTCGCCGAAGCCGAAAAAAAAGGCTAGCCTCTTGCTCACCCGCTCGCGGGCGCTCGCGCTCGTCGGAGCCGCGGCCGCAGCGCCGGCGGTTGTCCGAGCCCAATCGACGATCGCGGTCAGGATCGGCTCGGTCGCTGCCGACGCGTACGGGGAGCCGTTCTACGGTTTCGAGGGGGACTTTTTCAAACGCGCCGGTTTCGACGCGCAAATTATCCCGTTTGCAGGCAGCGGCGCTGCCGCTGCGGCGTGCGCGGGCGGCGCGGTCGACGTCGCGCTGACCGACATCGTCTTGATCGCCAATGCCGTCAATCGCGGTCTCCCATTTACTGCAATCGCCGGTAGCGCGCTCTACGGGCCGGGTTCGGCGACGACGGCGCTGTGTGCGCTGAAAAGCTCGCCCTATCAGAAGGCCAAGGATTTCGAAGGTCAGGCAATCGCAGTCATTACGCTCGTTTCGCTCGGCAGCACCGCAGTCAAGGCATGGCTGACCCAGAACGGTGCGGATCTGAGTAAGGTCAAGTTCGTCGAGATGCCGTTCACCGAAATGGGCCCGGCGTTGCAACGCGGAACCGTGCAAGCTGCATACCTCGCCGAGCCGTCACTCTCGCAGATCCCGCCGGAGATCGGCGTCATCGCCGACCCGGACGCCGCGATCGCCAAGGCATTTCTGATCAACGTGTGGTTTACGACGCATGATTGGCTTGCGAAGAATCCCGACGGGGGGAAGCGCTTCGTGCAGGCGATCTACGACACGGCACGCTGGGCCAATCGGAACCGCGACAAGACCGCTTCGATCCTGGCAAAGTATTCCAAACTCCCGCTCGAGCGCGTGCAGCACATGCGCCGCACGGAATACGCGATGTCCCTGACGACCACGCTCTTGCAGCCCGTCCTCGACGTAGGCTACGAATACAAGGCGATCCAGCGTCGGGTCGACGTCGCGACGTTGATGACGAGGGTCTAACGATGAACATCACGCGCCGTTCCGCCATCGGTCTCGGAGCGGCGGCGCTGCTCGCGCCGCACGCCGTCCGGGCCCAAGGGGTAGTCTCCATCAGAGCTGCAGGTGTCCCCGAAGATTCTATTACTCCGGCGCTGTGGGCGCAGGAGAGCGGGATCTTTCGCAGGTACGGGCTCGACGTGCAGGTCGACGCGCAGCGAAGCGGTTCGGCCGTTGCGGCCGGCGTCGCCGGCGGCGCGTATCAATTTGGCAAATCGAGCCTCATGGCGCTCATCGCAGCCCATGCGCACAACGTCCCAATCATGATCATCGCCCCGGCCGGCATGTACGATGCCTCCAACCCGATCACCGGGCTGCTCGTCAAAACCGACTCGCCGGTCAAGACCGGCGCCGACTTGAACGGCAAAACGATTGCCGTCTCGTCGCTCGGCGATCTCTACACGGTTGGAACCTACGCGTGGCTTGAGAAAACCGGCGGCGACTGGTCGAGCGTGAAGCTCGTCGAGCTCCCGATCAGCGCCATCTTCGAAGCGGTCGTCGGCGGTCGCGTCGATGCCGGGGGCACGATCGTCCCCGACCTGCAAGTCGCGCTCGCGACGGGTCGAGTCCGCAGCGTCGCCGATACGAATGCCGCGATTGCGCCGCGGTTCATTTACACGGCGTGGTTTACGACCGCCGACTACGTCAAGAACAACCGGCCGATCGTCCAGAAATTCCGCGCGGCTTTGCGCGAATCAGTGCTCTACACTAATACGCACAAGGCCCAGACGGTTGAGGTCTTCGCGAGATTCTCCGGGATGGATCCGGCCGTCGTCGCCAAGATGAACCGGACCGACGACGGGCTGACGCTCGATCCGCGGCTCGTCCAGCCGCTCATCAACGCAACGGCCAAATACAAGGTGATCCCGAAGGCGTTCAACGCGCGAGAATTTATCGCTACTTGATAACGAACAGGTCGAGCGCGACGACGACCGCGACGGCGGCAACGAAGCCGCCGGCAACGATCGCGGCGCGATCGGTCAATGCAACGACCTTCCCTGCGCGCAGCCCGCGGGCCGTCGCGACATACCGATACGAGCCGTAGATCGCGGCCACGATCCCGGCGATCACCATCGAACCGCCAAGCGTGTTCGAAAAGCCGCTCTCGGCGACGACGATGTGGGTGACGAAGCTGAATTCGCGCGCGAGCAGCGCGAAACGGGCGATGACGAAACCGAAGCCGGCGAGCGCAAGCGCGGTCCGGATCCAAGCCAAGAAGGTACGCTCGTTCGCAAGGGCGTCGGTAGCACGGACGTCGGAGGCGGACGGATCAGCCACTAGCCGCCGTAAAAGACGTTGTCGCCGAGATCCTTCATCTCAAGGATCGCCGTATCGGGACGGCCGGCCGGCGGCTTCATCACATGGGCCTCGACGACTTCGCCGACCACGATGTGGTGGTCGCCCTGCTTGACGATCTCGACGACCTTGCATTCGACGGCCGCAACCGCATCATCGAGAATCGGTGCTCCGCCGGTCCCCTGGTGATAGGACTGGCCGCTGAGCTTTCCGTCTTTGACTTCGGTCGGCTTGAAGAACGTGAACGCGGCGCCCTTTTGATCCTTGCCGAGCATATTGAGCGCGAAGCTCTTCGTCGCCGAGATGATTCCGTAGCCATGCGAGTCGGTCTTGACCCCGACGGCGACGAGCGGCGGCGCGAACGCCGTCTGCGTCACCCAATTCACCGTCGCCGCAGAGACGTTTCCTTTCCCGTCGTCAGCGGTGAGCACGTAGATCCCGTACGGGATCATCCGCAGGGCGGTCTTTTTGGCGTCTGCGTTCATGTTGTTCCTCTTCGATGAGCGCGTGTAGAATGCGCTGATAGCGCACGGCCGCCGTGTCGACGGCGAGCAGAGCGAAGTGCGGCTCGCGTGTCCGGGAAACGTAATCGATGTTGCGCTGCTGACCCTCGACCATCGGCCCATCCTGCTCGGAGAAGACGAAATAGCGCGTCTCCGACATCTCGTCGCGAATCCGTGCATTGGCCGCATCGCCGGTCAGCACGTTCCAGCGCGACGACGAAAACAGGTAGTGCGTCGTCCGTTCGGTCTCCGGCGTCAGCAGATGTGCAGCAACGATCCCGGTCCCTTGCTCTCGCGTCCCGCCGACCGGGCAGACGCCGCTGTCGAGCTTCAGCGTCGAGGCAGGATACCAGGTCATCGCATTCCATTTGTCCACGTTCGCGCCGTCGCCGCGAAAGAGCGGATCGTAGAGCCCGGGACACGGGACGTCCTCGTTGCGCCGTCCGGTCGTCACCGTGTTGCCTTCTTGCGAGAACCAGCTATCGGCCGCTTTCATCTCCTCGTTCCCGAGGATGCCGGGGTGCAAGTACGACGTATGGCTCAGATCGAGCAGATTGTCGATCAACAAGGTATAGTTGCCGTTGATCTTGAGGTAGTCGCGCTTCCCGATCCAGAGCGGCGGGACGCTCTCATCGTATTCGTGAAAATCCGGGATCGTCGAAGAATCCGGCTCGCGCTCACCCATCCAGATCCAAAGGACCGAATGCCGCTCGACGATCGGATAGCTTTCGACGAACGCCGCGGGCGGGATGTGGTGATTGCCGTGCGGATTGTGGACACAGCGGCCGCTCCCGTCGATCTCCAAACCGTGATAACCGCACCGGATGCGATCGTTCGGCAGCAGCGTCCCCATCGAGAGGGGTGCGTACCGATGCGGACAGCGATCGGCGATCGCGGCGACCGAGCCGTCGCTCTTGCGAAAGAAGACGAGCGGCTCGCTCAAGATCGTGCGCGGAACGAGCGCCTCGGACGGCAGATTTTCCGACCACAGCGCAGCGTACCACGAGTTTCGTAGAAAGTGCATCCGACGTGCCCCTCGTCTCGGGCTAGGCGTGCTGGTGCAGGAACGTTGTCGCGTGCAACATTGCACGATCCGTTTCCCACGGATCGTAGCGCGGACCTTCATCGCGCATGAACGCGTGCTGGCCCTGGTATTCGGACATCAGGTAGCGCACGCCGGCAGCTCGTAATGCGTCGTCGATCGTCCGCCGCCCGGCCGCAGGCAAGTGCGGATCGGCGTTACCGGCGATCAACAGCAGATCGCCGCGAATCTGCGCGCAACGCGCCAACGTGTCGACGCCCGTATCGCCGCCCAGCTCTCCGGTCTCCAAGCCGGTCGGATAGAAACAGACGGTCGAGCGAACGTCGGGCTGCAGCGCGGCGCGAAACGCCAAGTGGCCGCCGATGCAAAAGCCCGTCGCATGGAGCGACCTGCCGCCGACCGCGGGATGCTTCGCGAGATAGTCGAGGACGACGCGCACGTCGGCATCGACGTCGGCGACGTGCAGCTTACGTGAGTCGTCTTGCGCGAGTTGATAGTCGGCCTCGAAGTCGAGCGCGTGTCCAGGCGTCTCGAAGCGATGATAGATTTCCGGCGCAGCGACGACGAAGCCGTAGCTTGCAAAGCGGACGATCGCACGCTTCATGGAGTTCGTCAGCTGGAAGATGTCCGAATAGAGCAGCAATCCGGGATACGTGCCGTCGGCAACCGGCTTCGAAACCATCGTACGCATCGGCGTTTTTTCCGCCGGTAAGTCGACGAACTCGCTCTGGACGATCATACGTTATATGCGCAGGCTCGCCATCTGCGCTTCGGGGTACCGGGTGCCGGCCGCCGCGCCGGGCGGGATGAGCCGGTCGATCTCGGCCAACTCGGCGGCGGTGAAGGCGACGTCGACGGCGCCCGCGTCGTCTTCGAGGTGCGCCACGCTCTTCGTCCCGGGGATCGGGATGACGCCGTCCTGATGCAGCAGCCACGCGAGCGCGAATTGGGCGGGGCTGCAGCCCTTCTTCTTCGCCGCCGCGATCACCGTATCGGCAAGCTTGAGATTCGCGGCGAGGTTCTCGCCGTTGAAACGCGGTTGGCGGCGTCGCGAATCTCCGTCGCCGAGCTCGTGGGTGCTGCGAAAGCGGCCGGCCAAAAAGCCGCGGCCGAGGGGACTGTAGGCGACAAAGGCGATTCCGAGCTCACGCGTCGTCCCCAGGACGCCGTCGCTCTCGACGTCGCGCGTCCAGAGCGAATATTCCGTCTGCAATGCCGCGATGGGATGGACGCGATGGGCGCGCCGTAGCGTCTCGGGCGCCGCTTCCGAAAGACCGATGAAACGCACCTTGCCCGCGCGGACCAACTCCGCCATCGCGCCGACCGTCTCTTCGATCGAGACCTTCGGATCGACGCGATGCAAATAGAACAGATCGATCGTCTCCATCCCGAGCCGCATCAGCGACGCCTCGCAAGCGCGCTTGACGTATCCCGGCGAGCCGTCGACGCCGGCGGGCGTCCCATCGGGCTTGCGCAAGTTTCCGAACTTCGTCGCGAGGAATGCGCGCCGGCGCCGGTCTTTGAGAGCGCGCCCGACGAGCTCTTCGTTGTCGCCGCCGCCGTACGCGTCGGCAGTATCGATGAAATCGATGCCGAGCTCGAGGGCGCGGTGAATCGTTCGAATCGATTCGGCTTCGTCGCTCGCACCCGCGGCATAGATCGACGACATGGTCATGCAACCGAGGCCGAGCGCGGAGACGTCGACGCCGCTGCGGCCCAGGGGACGGCGGGGGATGGCACTCATGCCGGCCAAGTTCGACGGCGCCATGCGCAGACTTGCCGCGGCCTTGCTACTCGCCTTCACCGTCGGGCTCTCCGGGGCGACGCTGCGGGCTCAAGAGATCCCGACGGTCAAAATCGCCGCGCCGGCGAACGATACGGCGACCTCGGCGATCTATGCGGTCAAGGCCGGGTTATTCAAGAGAGCCGGCTTGAACGTCGAGATCACTCCGATGGCAAGCGGTGCGGCGGTTGCCGCGGCCGTCGCCGGCGGGGCGGTCCAATTCGGGAACTCGAGCTTGGTCACGCTGATCGAAGCGCACGCCAAGCATCTGCCGTTCACCTTGGTCGCAACGTCGGGGATGATCGAAACGAACGTCCCGTACGCGGCGTTCGTCGTTCGCAAGGATGCGTCGCTCAAGACCGCGCGCGACCTCAGCGGCAAGACGATTGCGACGCCTGCACTCAAGGATCTCAACGCGATCTCGATCATGGCGTGGACCGACCAGAACGGCGGCGATTCCTCAAGCCTGCGTTTCATCGAGCTCTCCGCGGCCGCGTCCCTGCAGGCAATCGGCGACGGCCGGGTCGACGCCGCGATCCTCGGGACCCCGGTCCTCACGCAGGGCCTGGAGACCGGGCAGATACGGGTCTTTGCCAAAGCGTTCGATGCGGTGGCCAAGCGTTTCATCCACATCGGCTGGTTCACGACCGAGGACTACGCGGCGAAGAATCGCGACGTCGTGGAACGCTTCGCTCGCGTGATGCATGATGCGGCGGTATACTGCAACGCGCATCAGGCCGAGACCGTCGACATGATCGCTGAATTCGGGAAGCTCGATCCGGCGGTCGTGCGGGGCATGGCGCGCGTCACCTTCGCCGAGTATCTCACTGCGCCGGAGATCCAACCGCTGGTCGACGTCGCCGTCAAGTACAAGGTGATCGATCGCAGCTTCAGCGCCCAGGAACTGATCAGTCCCTATGCGCTCAAGCCGCCGTCACGCCGAGGCTAACTGCAGCCAAGTCAGATCGAGATACCGGCTCGCCCCTTGCCGGCACTCCGAATCGCCTAAGCGGCGCAACCCGTCGATGAGCGTCGCGAGATCCTCGGGCTTAATTGCGGCGTCGTGATAGAAAACGTCGTCCTGCTCGACCATTTCGGCATAGCACAGCGCGGCGTCTTCCGGCGTCACCGTCCCCGGACCGGCCAAAGTCGCGATCGCAGCGCCGCGATTCGCCGGATCGGCGAGGAAGCGTTGCGCCCTGATCTCCGCGCGCAGCAGGGCAACGATCGCCGCGGGCTGCGCCCGCGCGAACTCGAGATTGGCTTGCATCGACGAGAACACGAAATGCGGATACCGCTGCGGTAAGCTCGCGAGAAGCGGCAAGCCGAGTTGGGCCGCTCGTGCACTCGTCGGCGGTGTGAGGAGCGCCGCGGAGACGCGCCCGTCGAGCAGCGCTTCGAAACGCTTCTGCGTCCCGCCGACCATCTGCAACGTGTAGTCGCCCTCGTTCAGGCCGGCATCGGCGAGGAGCATGCGCAATCCGAGCGAGCTGCCAAAGCGTAGTGAGACCGCGCCCAACGTCGTCCCGCGCAAATGCTCGAGCGACGTGACGCCGCGCGCGCCGTATAGATACGCTGACGGCTTGCGCACGAGACCGGCGATGATCCGGATCGGATGACCCGCTTCGATGAGCGCGATATCTTCATCCGGCCCGCGGCGCTCGACGGGTGTCGCACCCGAGAGTAAGCTCTTCGTTTGGTCGTCTTGATCCATCCAGCGCAACTCGACGTCGAGCCCCTCGTCTCGATAAAAGTTCTCCGATTCGGCGATGAGCGCCGACCAGTGGACGGGACCGACGTGTTGCGGAAGCGCAACGGCAATTTTCATATGGCGCAAAGACGCTTAGTCGTGTTTTATTAATGCCCAGCATGATCTGAGCGGCGGTACAGTCAAGCAGTTTCTCCAAGCACTGCTTGGGAGAATGCTATGACCACCTTGGAAGATCGTCCCACCGAAACCCAGTTGGTCTTTCCTGCGCTTGGGCCGCTGTATGCGCGCTTTTCACCGTACACGTATGGGTTCATGCGATTCTGTCTCGGTGCCGCGCTCGCGCCGCACGGTTTCTACAAGCTGTTCCTGGGAACGGCTCCGGTCAGCACGATGGTCAAGCTCGGGCTCATGCCCCCCGTGTGGTGGGCGTATCTCGTCGGCTGCACCGAGTTCTTCGGCGGGATTCTCCTGGCGTTGGGCCTCTTCACGCGGTTCGCAGCGCTGGCGATCGCCATCGAGATGACGGTCACCACGTTCGTCCTTCAATGGCCCAACGGCTACTTTTGGACGGGGAAGGGCTTCGAGTTCCCCTTGTTGATCTGGCTCTTCTGCATCGCGATTTTCTTCCGCGGCGGCGGTCGCTACTCGCTCGATCATAAGATCGGGAAAGAGCTATAGCTTCTCGCACACCCGGCACTTCTGAGGAGGCGGGATGCGTCCCGCGAGCAGTCGTGCTACGACGCGCATCCAGTTCGCAAACCATTCCGGATTCCGTTCCATCAGCGACAATCGCGATGGGTGCACTTCGTTTTTTCCGCGGGGCGTCGGCGTCAACCTGAATTCGAGCACGCCCAGGGTCTGCACGTGGATCGGATCGACGTTCTCCGTGCGCGGATGATCGAGCGCGAAGGCGTACCCGTGCAGACCCTCCCGGTGAAGCTTCGACGCATTTTCATTCGCATGCTCGATGCACTTCGCTAGGACGATCGTCCCGTTTTCGAGCTCGAGCAACGCATCGTAGCGACCCACAAAGGACAGCGCGCAATCCAAACCTGCATAACGCACCTCGCTTGACTCGACCATCTCGCCGTACGAACGGAAGCGGAAACGCGGCGCGTTGCGCAACTCGAACCAATCCTCTTCAGCGTGATAGCCGACGACCGATTTCGCCCATTCGGTATCGACCGGCGCGCCGACGTCCTTTTGGCTGCGATAGCGCAGATAAAGGCAGCGGGCGCACCGCTGGTAGAGCTGGCCAAGTTCATCGGGATCGGCGACGATGTGGAACACGAAGGGTCCTCGACCAGGGCAGTAAAAACGACCGCAAGTGGCTCAGTCGGCGGTAGCGCAACCTAAGGCGGCGGATTGGAATCTTAGCGGACTCTTTGCCGTCGGCCTCGGTCACTTCGTCGACGACCTGTTCTCGGGGACGGTCGCGTTCACGATCTTCTACGTCGTCTCGAACGCGCACTTGCCCGCCTGGTATCAAGGGTTGTTAAGTTTCTTTTGGTACTTGACGAGCTCGATCGTGCAGCCGTTGGCCGGCGCCTACACCGACCGGAACGGCCGGTGGTGGTTCATGCCGACGGCGATTCTCATCGTCGTCGTCACACTCTCGCTCGCCGGGCTCGCGACTTCGATTTGGGTCCTGGCCATCTTCATCGTTTGCGGGGGCTTTGGTGCTGCGGTGATGCACCCCGAAGGCGGAAAGTACGCCTCGATGCTCAGCGGCACGCGCCGCTCGCAAGGGATCTCGCTCTTCCAAATAGGTGGCACCCTCGGGCTCTCGCTCGGCCCGGTGACGATCGCGACGTTGCTCACGCACTTCGGGCGCCACGGCTCACTCCTGATGCTCATCCCCGGGTTGCTCGCTGTTGCCTACCTCTACTACGCGATCCATCGCGCCGCTCGCGACGCGCAGTCGGCACACAGCGCGCGCACGAGGAACGCGCAAGCCGACGACCGCCCCGTCGATCGCCTCGGGATCGGGCTCGTCGTGACGAGCACGACGATCCGCTTCTTCGCGGTCACGGCCTTCGTCACGTACCTGCCGAACTTGCTCACCGCGCGCGGCCTCAGTTTGCTCGAAGCCGGACAGATCGTGACGGTGTTCATGCTGCTCGGCAACATCGGATTATATCTGGGAGGCTATCTGGGCGACCGCCTCGGCTCCGTCGTCGCATCGATCTTGGCGCTAGTCCTGTCGGTGCCATGCCTAGTCGGCTTCTTCTTCGCGCCGATGCCGTTGGCGTTCGGCTTACTCTTTCTGGGCAACGTGCTCATGACGATGCAAAATGCGCCGAGCGTCGTCCTGGTTCAAACGATGCTCCCCAAGAATCTCGGGATGGCGCTCGGCTTGATCAACGGCGTCTCGTTCGGTGCCGGCTCCGTCCTGGTCACGGCCCTCGGCTTTGCGGTCACGCGGTTCGGGCCAAGCGAGGCGCTTCTCTACGCAAGCATCTCGCCGCTCATCGCAGCATCGGCCTATTTCACGATCAACCGCCGCTTACGCGGACTTCTGCAACAGGTCTAGAATCAATTTCCTATGAGCATGTTGGGGAGCTTGATTGCGGCCGCCGGCAAGGCGATCGTCTCAGCCGCCGCCGGTAAGGCCGCGGAAGAGTTTCGCCGTCCCGAGACGCGCGACAAGCTTGCCGGCGCAGCGCAAGAGGCCGCGCTTCGCGGCGCGCGGAGTCTCGGCCGGGTGGTCGGGCGGCTGCAGCACTCGCTCGGAGCGAAAACGCCGGATCCTTAGCGCCGCATGACCCAATACGTGTACGAGATGTACCGCGTCGGCAAAGTCGTCCCGCCGAAGCGGCAGATTCTCAAGGACATCTCGCTGAGTTTCCTCCCCGGCGCAAAGATCGGCGTCCTCGGCCTCAACGGTGCCGGGAAGTCGACCGTCTTGCGCATCATGGCCGGCGTCGAAACCGATTTCGAAGGCGATGCCAAGCCGATGCCGGGCATCTCGATCGGCTATCTCGAGCAAGAGCCGAAGCTCGACAAAGACAAGACGGTACGCGAGACCGTCGAGGAAGGGCTGGGAGCGGTGCTCGCCGCGCGCAAACGGCTTGACGAAGTCTACGCCGCGTACGGCGACGCGAATGCCGATTTCGACGCGCTCGCCAAAGAGCAAGCCGATTTGGAAGCAGTCTTGTTTTCAGCGGACGGCGACAGCCTGGATCAGCAGCTCGAGATCGCCGCCGATGCGTTGCGCCTCCCGCCGTGGGATGCGAAGATCGGCCCGCTCTCCGGCGGCGAGAAGCGCCGCATCGCGCTGTGCCGCTTGCTGCTCGCGAAGCCCGATATGCTGCTGCTCGACGAACCGACGAACCATCTCGATGCCGAGAGCGTCGAATGGCTCGAACAGTATCTCCAACGCTTTCCCGGGACCGTCGTCGCCGTCACGCACGACCGCTACTTCCTCGACAACGCCGCCGAGTGGATCCTCGAGCTCGATCGCGGTCATGGGATTCCATGGCGCGGCAATTACAGCTCGTGGCTGGATCAAAAACAAGAGCGGCTAGCGCAGGAAGAAAAAACCGAATCGGCCCGGCAAAAGGCGCTCAAACGCGAGCTCGAATGGGTGCGCTCCGGCGCCAAAGC
>DATNIC010000221.1:0-16605 GCA_035604635.1 Binatia bacterium | reverse complement strand
CCGCGTGATCTGGGTGAAGAGCGGCATCGCACGCAGCTGCGCGACGGTAAAAGCCTGCTTGTTGTCAACCATCCCGTCGACGACCAGCCGGTACGCTGCGAATTTGTCCTTCACGTAGCCGATGTACCGCGCGCTGCTCGGCGTGTCGAAGCCGTTCAAGCGAAAGTTCCGATCGACGTCCGCATCGGTGTACTCTTTCGCCATCCCGCGCGTCCCGATCAATCCGTGATTGAGCACGTCGACGGAGCTCAGGATGTTGTGAACGATCTGATTCTGCGTCAGCGCGTTTCCGACGCCGCAGCCGGTTAGGCCGACGGCTGAAAGCGACGAGGCAACGAACAAGCGGCGTTTCATGGTCCCACTCCGTCATGCTTACCGAGATGGTAGTACCCGGTAACCATCGACTTGATGTTATTCCAGGCGCCGGTCGCAAATACCAGCACGATGTGGGTCGCGAAATACCCGATGAACAGCGCCATGAGCAGAAAGTGCCACAAGCGTGCAAACTGGCGCCCGCCGAGGATGCTCGTCAAGGGATTCGCGATCGCGTCCATCCCGGGCGAGAGCGCCAGGCCCGTGATGACGATCAGCGGCATCATCACGAACAAGACGATATTGTACGTCAACTTTTGCAGCGGGTTGTACGTGCCGTGCGGCGGCGGATCTTTTCGCAGCCGCAAATAGTAGAGTTGCATCGGGAGCAAGTTTCGAAAATCTTCCGGTCGCATGACGAGATCGCGCCAGCCTTTGCGCACGATCAATTGTATGCCGTACGCAACCAGCGCTAGGATGAGGACCCATCCGAAGAAGAGATGCCAAACGCGCCCGCCTGCGAGATCCTGGTAGGACGGCAACGTGAGCCAACCCGGGAACGCGCGGACCGACCGCCCACCTTGACCGTCGTCCGTGTATCCGAGAACACCCGTCGTATTAAACGTGTGGCCCAGGATATAGACCATCCCGACCGGCCGTGTCTCGCCCGGCGGCATGCCGCCCGCAATCGCGAAGACGCGTTTGGTGGGATTGTTCTTGTCCGAGGCATCCAAATACGGCGCCGCGTTGAAAATCTGCAGCCCGCTCATCACGAGGACGAGGAGCGCAAGCGCCCAGAGCCAGTGGCTCAAACGCGCCACGACCGAGTGGCGGTAGACGACCTTGCCTTCCAGTCCGCTCTTCTCCATCTCCCCGCCATTAAACCACAGCCCCGAGGCCGGCGGCCGTAAGGTGGCGTACACCTTCGCCCATGATCCGCCGGCTCCTCATCGCGAATCGCGGCGAGATCGCGATCAGGATCGCACGCGCCGCACGCGAGCGCGGGATCGCGCCGCTCGGTATCTATAGCGAAGCCGACGCGCGCGCATTGCACGTGCGCTTCATGGACCAAAGTCGCTGCATCGGTCCGCCGCCCGCTCAGGAATCCTATCTCGACGCGGCGCGCATCATCGATGCTGCGCGCGAACTCGGCGCCGACGCGATCCATCCCGGATACGGGTTTCTCTCCGAGCAAGCGGCCTTCGCGCAAATGATCCTCGATGAGGGCTTCGCGTTCGTCGGTCCACCGCCGGCCGCGATCGCCGCAGTAGGGAGCAAGATCGACGCGCGGCGGCGCGCGCGCGCGCTCGGGATACCGGTCATCGCCGGCTACGACGGCGGCGACCAATCGCTCCAGCGATTGCGGAATGAGGCAGAACGGCTCGGGCCGCCGGTTATGATCAAGGCGAGCGCCGGAGGCGGCGGACGCGGGATGCGCGTCGTCGCGGATCTTGCCGATTTCGACGCCGCACTCACCGCGGCAAAGCGCGAGTCGCTCGCGGCGTTCGGCGACGACGCGGTCCTCCTGGAGCGCGCGATCCCGCATTCACGTCACGTCGAAATCCAAATCTTGGGCGACCAGCATGGCAACATCGTCCACATCGGCGAGCGCGAGTGCTCGGTGCAGCGGCGACATCAGAAGATCGTCGAGGAGGCGCCGTCACCGGCCGTCGACGAGGTCCTTCGCGCGCAACTCGGTGAGGCGGCGGCCGGTTTCGCGCGCGACGTCGGCTACGAGAATGCCGGGACCGTCGAGTTCCTCATGGACGAAAACGGCCGCTTCTACTTTCTCGAGATGAATGCGCGCTTGCAAGTCGAGCACGCGGTGACGGAACTCGTCTACGGCATCGACCTCGTCGGGCTGCAGCTCGACGTCGCCGCCGGCGACGTCTTGCCGCTGGTGCAGGGCGAATTGCAGCCGCGTGGCTGGGCCGTCGAGGCGCGGATCTACGCCGAAGATCCGGCTCGTGATTTCGCGCCGTCAGCCGGCACGATCGAGCGTTGGGAAATCCCCGGCGCGCCGGGGATCCGAGTCGACGCCGGAGTCGAGCGCGGCAGCGACGTTTCCTTTTATTACGACGCATTGCTCGCCAAAGTCATCGCCCATTCGTTCGAGCGGGAACCCGCGATCGCTCGTCTCGCGACGGCCCTGAGCGAGACCCGAATCGAGGGCGTCACGACGAATCTGCCGCTGCTGCGTGCCGTCCTCGATGACCAGGCATTTCGGTCGGGTGAATTCAGCACCGCGCTGGTCGAAGAACGTCGTCTGATCGAAGCAGCGAAGGCTGACGCGAGCGAGACGGCACTGCGAGCCGCGGCATATCTCTTGCAATCCGGTTGCGCCTGGCGAATTGCCGGCGTCGATGTACCGCTCGCGCTCGACGTTGACGGCCAACGCTTTACGGCCGTCGCGACGCGGACGGGCGAGGGGTGGCAGCTCCGCGGCGACATCGACACGACGATCGACGCGAGTGGACCGACGCATCCCGAATCTCGCGTGCGCTTCGCGCCGCCTCCTCGAATCGATTCCCTCGCGACGACGGCACACGTGCGCGCGGGGACGATTGCGGCACCGATGCCGGGCAAAGTCATCGACGTCGCGGTGCGCGCGGGCGACGCCGTCCCAGCGCATGGACTCTTGCTGGTCCTAGAAGCGATGAAGATGGAGCACCGCATCGAAGCGCCGCTCGCCGGGACCGTGAGCGAAGTCCTCGTCGAATGCGGCGCACTGGTCAAAGGCGGCGCCCCGCTCGTGCGGATCGAATAGTGAGGCTCGCAGTCCTTGCTCCGATCTCGTGGCCGACACCGCCCCCCGGCTACGGCCCGTGGGAGCAGATCGCTGGCGACATCGCGGAGGGGATGAGCCGGCGGGGCCACGACGTGACGCTGTTTGCGACCGGGAACTCGCAAACGTCGGCCCGCTTGCATTCGGTCGTCCCCGTCGGCCTGAACCAGGACCGCAGGCTCGACGATCGCGTCTCTACCGCGCTGCACATCTCGTCGCTTTTCGAGCGGGCGCACGAGTTCGATCTCATCCACAACAACTTCGACTGGCTGCCCCTGACGTACGCGCTCGCGACGAAAGCGCCGCCCATGCTCACGACGATCCATGGATTCAGTTCGCCGCCGATCCTAGGTGCATACTACGCGGCGGCGCAGCGCAGCTTCTACAGTTCGATCAGCGACAGCGACCGCGATCCGGGGCTTTCGTATCTGGCGACGACCTACAACGGGATCGATCCGGCGAAATTCACGTTCGTCGACCGGCCGGGCGACTATCTCGTCGTCCTCGGCCGGTTCCACCCCGAAAAAGGCATCCACTTGGCGATCGAGATCGCGAAGCGTTCCGGCTTACGCTTGAAGATCGCCGCCATTCCGCAGGACGAAGAGTACTTCAAGACGCAGATCGCGCCGCACGTCGACGGCGACCGCATTGCGTTCGTCGGCGCCGTCGAGCGCGCGGCGCGCGACGAGCTCCTCGGCGGGGCGCTCGCGCTGGTCCACATGACGACGCGGCCCGAACGCTTCGGGCTCGTCCTCATCGAAGCGATGGCGTGCGGGACGCCGGTCCTCGGTGCGCGGATGGGCTCGATTCCCGAGGTCGTCGTCGACGGCGAGACCGGCTTCCTGTGCGAAGGCGTCGCGCAAGCCGTCGCGCGAGTCCCCGACCTCGGGTCGCTCTCGCGCTCGGCATGCCGCGCGCACGTCGAACGCGAGTTCACGGTCGAACGGATGATCGAGCGCTATGCCGCAGTCTACGAAAAAATCGCGGTCCTCGGAACGCCGCTCCCGCCGACCGAAGAGCAGTTGCGCTGGCGCGCGCACGACTGGTGGGACCGGCCGATGGCTTTCACCGAGATCCCGCCGAAACCGGGCTCGTTGCCCTAGGGCTCGATCTTCGTCGCCTCGACGGTGCGGGCGATCTGTTCCGCGCGCGCGATCAAGCGCGCCGTGAGCTGCGGGTCGCTGATCGCCAGGATGCGCGCGGCGAGCAGCGCTCCGTTGGTCGCGTTTCCGATCGCGACGGTCGCGACCGGGACGCCGGCGGGCATCTGCGCCATCGAGAGCAGCGCGTCGATCCCGCCGAGTGCCTGCGACAAAATCGGGACGCCGATAACGGGCAGAGGGGTTTTCGCGGCGACCATCCCCGGGAGGCCCGCGGCGGCGCCGGCGCCGGCGATGATGACGCGCAAGCCGCGATCGCGCGCCTCTTCGGCGTAGCGGAACATCAGGTCCGGCGTGCGGTGCGCGGAGACGATCCGCATCTCGTATGAAATCTCGAGTTCGTCAAGCGTCTTGGCGGCAGCGCGCATCGTCTCGAGGTCCGACGAGCTGCCCATGATGATTCCAACCAACGGTCCTTGGCTCATATTGCGATGAGCTTCTGTTCCGGCGCACGGCTGCCCTCGAAAGACTCTCGGAGCAATCCGCCCAATTCGCGCCCATGCCGCGCTTTCTAACGGGGATCAACTACTGGCCGCGCCGCAGCGCGATGGCAATGTGGGATGCGTTCGACGTCGGGGAGATCGACGAGGATTTCGCTTTGATTGCCTCGCTCGGTCTCGAGGTCGTCCGCTTCTTCCTTTTATGGGAGGCGTTCCAGCCGGAGCCACGCAGCATGGAGCGTGAGACGCTGCGCAAATTGGAGACGCTCATCGAGCTGCTCGGCAATCACGGCCTGCGCGCGATGCCGACGTTTTTCACCGGACACATGAGCGGCGTCAATTGGCTGCCGGAATGGACGCTCGACAAGGAACGCGAGGCCGGACGCTTTCGCACCCTCACCAAGCACGGTGAACGGCCGTACGGAATCGGCGACTTTTACGCCGATCCGGACCTCTTCGTGGCGCAGCGTTTGCACGTTCGCTCGGTCGGCGAGCGCTTCCGAGGTCATCCTGCGATCTTGGCGTGGGACCTAGGCAACGAATTTTCCAACCTCCGCGCACCTGGGAGCGCACGTGAGGCCGCGGAGTGGTCGAAGCGCCTCACCGACGAGTTGCTATCGACGTCCGGGATCGCGGTCACGGCCGGGACGCACGGCGAGGATCTCACCAGGGATAGCAACATCCGACTCTCCTCGCTGTGCACGGAGTTCGCGTTTGCAACGATGCACGGCTATTCGGTCTACAGCAGCTTCGCGCGCGACCGGCTCGATCAAGACGTCGTTCCGTTTCTCGCCGCGCTGGCGCGCTCGCTCGCGAGCAAACCCGTCCTTTTCAGCGAATTCGGCAATCCGACATGTCCGCCGGGGACGCTCTCGCCGTACGATCGCGAACCGCTTCCGGGCGAGTGGGTCGCGCCGGCCCGGCCTCCCGAGACGGAGAACCTGGCACCCTATGCCTGTCTGGGCGAGCTCGAGATGTGCACCTACGCGCATCGCGTCCTCGATCGCTTGCAGCGGCGCGGCGCGCTTGGCGGCTTTTGGTGGTGCTACGCGGACTACGCCCCGGAGATCGCCGACCGGCCGCCGTTCGATCGCGCGAAGCACGAGCTCGCGTTCGGGATCGTGCGCAGCGACGGAAGCCTGAAGCCGGTCGCGCGAACCCTCGAGCAGTTCGCTCGCGAAGCGCGCGAAGTCGTTCCGGCGCCGCAGTTCACCGTTGACGAAGCCGCACACTACGAAGGCTTGCCCCATACCGTCGACAAGGAATACGAACGCTACCTGCGCGACGAAGTCCGACCATGAATCCAACCGCCAAGACGATGATCGTCACGGGCGCATCCGCCGGCATCGGGCGCGCGCTGGCCAGGCAGGCGTCGCAAGCGGGCTTTGCGGTCGTTGCGGTCGCACGGCGGCCGGACGCCCTGGCGCAACTCGGCAACGAGATTCGCACCGCCGGCGGTGCGATCGAAATCATGGCCGCCGACGTCGGCGACGTGCGGATGGCCCCTGCGATCGTAACGCGCGCGCTCGATCGCTTTGGCCGCATCGACGTCGTCGTCAACAATGCGGGCTTTGTCTCGGCCGGCGATCTTTCGCAGCAACCCGATGCGGCGATCGCCGCGCAGTTCGCGACGCACGTGTACGGGCCGTTGGCGCTGACGCGTCATGCGCTCCCGGCGCTGCGGCGGACGCACGGGCAGGTCTTCTTCCTCGGCTCCGGCGTCGCGCGCGTCCCGGTCGGGGAACTGGGCGCATATCCCGCATCGAAGGCCGCGATCCGTTCGGCGGCCTCGACGATCCGGCGCGAGTTGATGCGCGACGGCATCGCCGTCACCTACGTCGATCCGGGCGCCGTCGACACGGAGTTCATGAAGCGCGCCGGGATGCCCGGCGCACCGCCGCGATTGCTCGTCTCACCCGAAGAAGTCGCGCGCAAAATCCTGCGCGCCGTCGAGACGCGTCCGCGCACGCTCAATGCAGTCCCGTGGCAAACCTTGCTCGTCGCGTTCGCCGAGCTTTTCCCGCGCGTCACCGACGAGTTGCTCGTGCGCGCGCCGAACATCGTGGGCGGGCAAACGGCGCTGGGTGCTGCTGTGGCCGGTCCATCGTCGGCTCCGGCGCCCGAGAGTAGGGTTAAGGCGCCGGAGCCGACGATGGACCGGCCACCGAATAACGGTGTCGCTGCGGCACTCGAACCCGTTGCCCGTCGCATGGAACGGCTCAACGTGCGGGAGGAGTTCGTCCGCGGACTGCTCGTCCCGGGGACGCAGTTCGAACTCGGGGACGTCGCGATGCGCTGGTTTGGGATGCCGAACAAGAACGAACGCGCCGTGACGGCCGAAGTCCTCGAAGCCCTCACCAACGCGGGCTATCTCGAACCGGCAGGCGAGAACGCCTGGACAGTCGTCAAGGCGGCAGACTAGCCGCTACCAGTAGACTTCGTCTTTGGCCTTGGTATCCTGGAATTTCGCGAACGTCTGTGGGTTGGCGGCAAACAAGTGTTGGAGATCGGTGATGCGCGCATCGTCGAACGGGTGATCGCGCTCCCAGAACGCGCCCTTGTCGCCGTACTTCTCTTTCATCGTTTGGAAAAACCAAATCATCCCGTATGGATTGAGCTGACCGCTCGCAGCCGCGATGCGCGCACCCTCTTCGTCCGCTTGAGCCTCGACGTGGCGCGACAGGTTGAGACCCTGCGCTTGAAGTCCGGTACCGAGTGCGTAAGACGCAGCGGAACCGGCAAGCGGCCCAAGGAGAATCTGCGCGAAGATGCCGGCGATCCCGCCGATCGTTCCGAGCGTCTCCTCGTTGCGGATCTCCTTCGCGACGTGATGCAGGACCATATGGCCGGTCTCGTGCGCGAGAACGCCGCCGAGTTCGTCACGATTTTTCGCGAGCTGGAGGAGTGGTTCGTTGACGTAGATGTCCCCGCCCGGGACGGAAAAGGCGTTCGCTGAATCACCCTTGACGATGTAGAAGCGAATCGGATACGGATAGCGGCTGACGACGGTGCGCGCGATGATCTCACCGATTTCGTTGAGGTGCTCGTAGTACGGCGAGTCGAAGAGGATGTCGCCGGCGTCGCGCAAGTCGGCGAAGACACCGTCGCCGAGCTGCTTTTCGTCGAGCGCGAGCGCCGGCGCGGCATGGACGAGCGAGCAGCATCCTGCAGTAGCGACTAGTCCGGTGAGGAAACTCTTGCGTCTCATCGTACGCTACGGAGTTCCATGACCGCTCGGCCGCGCCTTCGATTCTTAGAAGTCTTTGTTGCAATCGTCGCCGCGCTTGCTGTGCCGGCCTACGTCGCCCTGGCTCAAGCAGGTACGACCCGGTACACGCCGCCGCAGGGATTGCTCGCCGGAATGACGCCGACCGATAAGGTCGATGCAACCGCGCTCTTGAGAATCGTCATCGAGCTGGAGCCGAAAGACGCGGGACTCGAGGCGCTCGCAGCAGCGGCGGTCGATCCGGCGTCGCCGCAGCACCGCGCACCGCTCTCGCAAGCGCAGTTCATTGCGAGATTCGGGCGCTCGCAAGCCGACGTCGACCAGCTCGCGACGCTCCTGCGTAACAGCGGCGCGCGTGACGCGTATGTGGCCGCCGATCGCCTCGTCGTCGGCGGGACGATGACGACAGTCCAAGCCGAAGCTGCATTCAAGACGAAGTTCGCGATCTTCTCGCAGGGTAACCGGACGGCGATCGCGCCGACCTCGCCGCTTACGATCCCGGTGGCCGGAATCCGCGCAGTGCGCGGGAGCGTGGCGGCGACGAACGCGCACTTGGCCGACGTCCCGGTCGCGCAGTTCACGACGTTTCGCGGCGCGTGGTATACGCCGGCGCGGTTTCGGGAAGCGTACGATGCGCTGCCCGACGGCGGAGCAAACTCAACGATTGCGCTGATCGAAGATGCCAGCGACCGCTTCAACCTCGACGATCTCAAGCAATTCTTGAGCGGCGACGGCGCGCCGCCGGGGGCTTCTGCGGCGCGCGTCACCGAGCGCGTTTTCGTCGACAAGCCGGCGCAATCTGAATGTGGACGCGACGATCGCGGTCAGGAGCCGACGATCGACGTGGACGCCGCGGTCACGATGGCGCCGTCCGCGAACGTTCAACTGCGCTACGAGGATATCTGCGCGCGCGGCGACGAGGGAACGGTTGCGCTCGAGCGCGTCCTCGACGAGCCGCAACCGCCGAACATCATCGTTCTGCCGATCGTCGCCGGTCCGGTTTACGGCCCGACGAGCGAGAGCTACGGCCCGACGTCGATCCCGTATCTCGAAGCGGCGGTCCGCGGAATCCCGGTCGTCGTCCCTGCAGGCGACGACGGCGCCTATGGTTATCACATCGCGGGGATCGAAAAGCCCGGAATTGCATATCCGTGCGTCTTGCCGTACGTGATCTGCGCGGGCGGGACACAATTGGGCGAACGGACCGGAGAAGCGCTCCCGCGCGGGCAGCGCCCCGCACCTGCGCCGTCTCCGTCGGGATCACCGCAAGGTCGCCGCGGCGGTTCGCAAAGTTCGATCGCCGATCGTCTCGCCGGACCGCTCGACGAAGCGCCGTGGAACGACGGCGGCAATGCGACCGGCGGCGGAATCTCCGCCGACCCGCGGCCGTCGTGGCAAGTTGCACCCGCGGCCTTCGAGTTCTCCGCGCAGTTCGTGAAGTCTCGCATGGTCCCCGACGTCTCCGCCGACGCAGCCGGGCATCTGCGCGCGTACTGGCACAACTACGGCTTCGGAGGCGTCGCCGGTACGAGCGAGAGCGCCGCGCTCGTGGCGGCGCAGATCGTCGCGATCAATGCAGCGGTCGCGCCCGAGAAACGGATCGCGAGCGCCGGCGACCTCTACGCCCTCGCGCGCGTGCATCCCGACGCGTTTCGCGACATCTCGCGCGAAAACGACCGCGGTTACGTGGACAACACGATTCGTCCGCAACGGCTCCCGCTTCCGCTCAACTACCGCGGTGCGCTGCCGTCACCGCCGCCGACCGTGAAAGGCTGCGCCGGCGTCCAGCCCGATGGGTGCACGGTGAAAATCGGCTACGACGCGGTGACGGGGATCGGCTCGCTCAAAGAACGCGCGGCAGCCCGAGCGCTATGACGTCGTCAGTTCGTCGGCATCGTGAACGCGTTCGTGGTAACCGGCTCGCTCGATGGCCAACGAGAGGTGACCGTCTTGAGCCGCGTATAGAATTCGACGCCCTCGGTGCCGTAGACCGCGTGGTCGCCGAACATTGATTCCTTCCATCCGCCAAAACTGTGGAATGCCATCGGGACCGGGATCGGCACGTTGACGCCGACCATTCCGACGCTCACCCGGCTGACGAACTCGCGCGCGCTTCCGCCGGTCCGCGTGAAGACCGCAACCCCGTTCCCATAGCGGTTCGCGTTGACGAGTTCGAGCGCGTGGTCCAAGTTCTCCGCTCGAACGACCGAGAGGACCGGGCCGAAGATCTCCTCTTGATAGATCGTCATCTCCGGCGTGACCCGGTCGAAGATCGTGGCGCCGATGAAGAACCCGTTGCCGCCGGCGACATGCTTGCGACCGTCTACGACAAGCTGCGCGCCCTCGGCGACACCCTTGTCGATAAAGCCGCGGACACGCTTGAGATGATCGGCCGTAACGAGCGGACCCATCTCGGCATCGGGATCGCTGCCGACGTTGACCTTGAGTGAGCGCGCGCGTTTCGCAAGGCGGTCGACCAGTGCGTCACCGATCGCTCCGACCGCGACCGCAACGGAAACGGCCATGCAACGCTCGCCGGCCGATCCGTACGCAGCTCCGGTCAATGCTTCGACGGTCTCATCGAGGTCTGCATCCGGCAGCACGACCGCGTGGTTCTTTGCGCCGCCCAAGGCCTGCACGCGCTTCCCATTCTGCGCGGCAGCCGCGTAGATCGAACGCGCAATCGGCGTCGAGCCGACGAAACTCACCGCCGCGACGTCAGGATGCTCGAGCAGCGACTGCACCGCGCCCTTGTCGCCCTGCACGACGTTGAGCACTCCAGCCGGCGCCCCGGCTTCGATCAGGAGTTCCGCGATCCGCAGGCTCGGCGACGGGTCGCGCTCCGAGGGCTTGAGGACGAACGTATTTCCGCACGCGATCGCGATCGGGAACATCCACATCGGCACCATCACCGGAAAGTTGAACGGCGTAATCCCGACGCAGACGCCGAGGGGCTGACGCAGCGAATAACTGTCGATGTCCGTACCGGCATTCTCGGAGAACTCGCCCTTGAGCAAATGTGGTATCCCGCACGCGAACTCGACGACCTCGAGCCCGCGGGTGACCTCTCCGCGTGCATCGGCGAGCACTTTTCCGTGCTCGCGCATGATCAGCTCGGCCAATTCGCCGGTGTGTGCTTCCAGCAAGGCCTTATAGTTGAAGAGGACACGCGCGCGCCTGAGCGGCGTGGTGCCCGCCCAGCGCGGGAAAGCGGCGACGGCGGAAGCGACCGCAGCGTCGACGTCGGCCCGCTCGGCGAACCGTACCCGGCCCGCCTCCTCGCCGGTCGCCGGGTCGTAGATCGCGCCCGTTCGAGTTCCGCTCCCCGGCGTGCGCTTGCCGGCAACGAAGTGTTCGACCGTTTTCGTGGTGGTCTGCGTCGATGTCACTGCACTCATTACGTTCTCCTTGGCTAGGATTCTATCCGCGCGCGACCGCTTGGACGTCGCGAACGGGCGCGGGCAACTCGGCGAGCAGGCGTCCGTAGCCCTGGCGCGGCTCGTGGATGTGCAGGCGGTGTTGAATCGCCCACACGCGCGCGGTCATCGCGTGCACGACCGGGACGCCCATGTCGCGCTCGAGCATCCCGAGGATGTCGGTGACGTGCCAGCCCGAGCCGAGCATATAGATGCCGTCGGCGTCGCGGTGCTTGAGAAACGCCGCCCGCGTGTGCGCGTAGACTTCCTTCGACGAGAGGCGTTGCACTTGATCGAAGTCGACGTCCATGCCCTCCATCGCCAAGACCTCGAAGCCCGCGTCCCGGAAATAGCGCGCGAATGTGTCATTGATCTCGCCGCGGAAATACGTCACTCCGACGATCTTCCGCAGTCCCAGTGCCCGCATCGCTTCGACTTGCGTCATCGCCGCCGTGACGATCGGCCGCGCGTACTTGCGCTCCCAGCCGTCGATGATTTTCCGCTCGCCGTCGAAGCCGTGAACCATGAACGGCGGCGCGCCTTCCGGGTGAATCAGATCGACGCCGGCTTCCGCGAGATCCTTGACGCGCTCTTCGAAATGGTCGAGCACGCTCTTGAACTCATCGACCGTCCCTTTGCGAATGTTCACGAAGAGCGGTAAAACGCCGACGCCTTCCGGGAGCAACCGGATGAATTCTTCGATGCTGCCGAGCCGCAGCGTGGGCTTGATGATCCCGACGCTGCCGCGCCAACTGGAAAATGCCATTATTCCGCCTTTGGTGGCCCCAGGAGTCCGTCCATCCCGGAACCGACGTAGTCGACCTCGTGCTCGCCCGGGACGATCTTGTGCTGCATTCGACCGATGCCTTCTACTTCTATGGTCACCGTCTGGCCGGTCTGGACCCACTTGTGCAGGTCGAGCGAGCAGCCCGTCCCGACGGTCCCGGTCCCAAGGAGATCGCCCGGCCGCAACGTCTCGTTGTCGGAGGCGTACGCGACGAGATGGTGCGCCAAGAAACTTCTCGGCGCGCTCGTGTTTCCGTCGAACCAAACCTCACCGTCGACGATCACGCGGACGCGCAGGTTCGCCTCGTCGATTTCTTCGGCCGTGACCAGACACGGACCGACCATCGTTGCGAAGTCCTTCGACTTCGCCGGACCCAGGGTGTCGCGCTGACCTGCTCCCCGATCGCTGCAATCGATGACGATCGTGTAGCCGGCGATTGCCTCGCGCGCCTGTTCGAAGGTGAGATTGCGCCCCTCGCGTCCGACGACGATGCCGATCTCCGGTTCCAGGTCAAGCTTTTGCGTGTAGTACGGGTACGGAATCGGATCCTCGGGGCCCAATATCGACTCCGGACTCGCCTTATAGTACGGCGGCCACCGGTACCACTTCGGCGGCTTGCGCCGGCGCACGGCGGGATCGAACCCGTCCCGCAGGCTGCCGTGCTCTTCGAAAATCGAAAAATCGCGGAACGTATTCGGCCGCGGCAGCGGCGAGAGCAGTCGTACTTCCGAACGCGCAAATGCGAGCCGCTCGCCGCGGCCGCCGAGCGCTTCGTTGCTTTTTGCAAGCTGTGTCCGCACGTGCGCCACCGCCGCTTCCGCCGCATCGCGCGATTTGTGCCCACCGCGCAGCCAGCCGATCATGTCCGGTGGCGTTCGCAGTTGCGCGAGCCCCTCCGGCGTCGGCTCGTCGGTCTCGCGCTCCAAATACGTGCGATATGCAAGGGTTAGATCGGCGATCCGGCCGTCCTGATCACCGTCGATCAGCGCGCCGAGCCGCCGTTGCGGCCCCAGTGGAGTCGCAATCTCGAACGTGACGAGCTTCAATACGCTTGACTCAGTCTAAGCCCGTCGTGATCTCGAGGTAGCCGGGCCAGCACCATTTCTTCAACGGCTCACCGGCTTCGAGCTTCGCCATCTCGCGACTCCAGAGCTTTCGCAGCATGATCACGATTTTGTCGGATTGCCCCAAACGCTCGCGCTCGCGGTTGGCGATCAGGCCCTGGCCTTTCTGCGCGACGTAATCCTGGAGGTTGACGCTGCGCGCTAGCTCGCCGCAATCCTCGAGCGTCAGCCGGCGGCGGCCGGCTAAGATGTCCTCGCCCAGCCTGACGATCTCTTCCCACGCAGCTTTGCGCTTCTGATTGCGCGGATGCTGTGGATGCGCGCGATAACGCTCTGCGGCTCCGCCCTGCACGTAGGCGATCGTGAGATTGAAATTGTTGTAGCTTTGATCGTCGGCAGGGACCTTCCAGGCGACGAAGTCGCGCCAGCCGCTCTCCGCATCGATCGGATAGACCTTGATGTGCAAGGTGTTCGGGATCTCGAAAAAGCTCGTCTTGACTTTGCCGTTTTCGAAGACGTCGTAAAAGACGAAGCCGTAGTCGGTCTCTTCGGCCGAGCACTCCTTGACGACACCCTCGATCGACGCGGCACCTTCTCCCTTGCCGTTCCCGAAATCCGAGAGGCGGCTGTCGGCAAAGAAATTCGAATGGCGATGCACCCAGCTGACGTGCAGCGTGTCGACCGAGTTCTCCATGTTCTGGAAAAAATTGTAGGGGACGCGCTGCATCACGGCATCGACGACGACGTCCGACTCGTACTCGGGGTAACGCGGCGCCGCCGGCGGCTCTCCTTCCCCGAAATAGGCGAAGATCAGACCGAGATATTCGTAGACGGGATAGCTGGGGATGCGCACCTTGCTTGCGAAGTTCGGCGCTTCGACGGCTTGCTCGACGCATTGCCCCTTCTCGTCGTATTTCCAGCCGTGATAGAAACACCTGATGCACTCGCCCTCGACCCATCCGATCGAAAGTTGCGTGCCGCGGTGCGCGCAGCGCCCCGCTACGACATGCGGCGTACCGCTCTCGCCGCGATACAACGTGAACTCTTCGCCCATAACCTGGATCGGAAGCGCGCGACCGGACTTCAGTTCGTCCGACAAGCCGACCGGCTGCCAGAACGAACGCAGGAACCGACCGGCCGGCGTACCGGGCCCCGTGTGCGCAAAGTCGTCGTACCGTTCCGTTTCAGACAGCATGGCCGTTTCGAGCTCCGTTTAATCCAACGTCTTCTTGTCGATCCAGCCGAGCCTTTCGAGCTGGCTCAACCCGATCATTTCGTACGCAGCACCTGCGTCGAGCGTGCGGTTCAATTGGTCGACGACGTGACGGTTTGCAACGCGCTTGGCCCATGCCAGCGGGTACGCCGGCCGCTCGAGCAGCCTGCGCACGAGATCCGCGACGACGCCGTCGATCTCGTTCTCGGGGACGGCGTAATTGATGATGCCGCGCTCGGCTAACTCCTTGGCGGTGTAACTCTTGCCGAGCATGAGGAACTCTTTCGCCAGCGGCGGGCTGAAATACAGCGGCGTGAGCGAGACGCCACCGTCGCCGGGGACCAAACCGAACGGCGGGCCGACCGGATCGAACTGTCCCATCGCCAAATGGTGATCGCCGAAGCGCGCGTCTTCACGCGCCACGATCAAATCCGCCGAGAGCGCGATGTAGCATCCGCCGCCGATGAGATCGCCGTCGACCTGCGCGATGATCGGCTTTTCGATCGAGGCCATCACTTCGTGCAGCCTGATGATCCCCGAAAACGTTCGCCAGATGTTGACGGGATCGTTGTGGTGCGCCTTCCACTCCTCGCTCGCGTAGCGTTTCGTCGTGTGACCTCCGTGGTGTACACCGCCGCGATGCAGGACGATCACGCGAATGCCGTCGTCCGCCCTGAGGCCGTCGAAAAGATTCGCAAGGGCCAAAGCGCTCGGGATGCTGCTTGCCGCCTCCCGTTCTTCCGGTTTGAGCCCTTCCGAGCGTCGCGCCCAAATCGTCGCGACTTGACCGTCACGCTTGACGGTGAAGTGTGGACTCGTCTCCGCAGCCACTCAAGCAAACCTCCGTTCTCGGCGGCCCTTCCTCAGGGGCGCATAGTTACCATGTCGGCTCCCTTAAAAAGCCCGCCGAAGCCCCAAGGCTATGAAGAACACGATCGTCGCGAGCAAGACGATCGTAGCGCCGCTCGCCGACTGCAAATAATAAGAGAGATAGAGACCTCCCACCGAACAGAAGGCGCCGATCGCGACTGCGAGCGCCATCATCTGTGCGAATCGCTGCGTCAATTGCGCGGCCGCTGCAGCAGGGGTGACCAGGAGCGCGGCGACTAGGACGATCCCGACCGATTCGAGAGAAACGATGATCGTGAGTGCGAGCAGGACGAGCAAGACGTAGTCGACGACGGGGACCGGGATCCCGCTCGCTTGTGCAACGATCGGGTCGAACGACGAGTATAGCAGCGGACGATACAGCACCACCACAAAAATCGCGACGACGATCCCGAGCCCGACGATGATCATCAAATCGCTCGACGACACGGCGAGGATGTTTCCGAAAAGATAATCTTGTAAGTCGACGCTATAGCGCGGCGCCCGGCTCATCAAAAAGATCCCGAGTGCAAACGCGCCCGTGAATAGGACGCCGATCGCGGTGTCGAGGGAAACGCCGCCCCGGCGGTTGACGAAGCCGATCCCCAGCGCCGTCAAAACCGCGACGATCCCGGCGCCGAGGGCATAGTTCGCATGGCGCAGATACGCGATCACGATCCCGGCAAACGACGCGTGGGCGATCCCATCGCCGATGAACGAGAGCTTGCGCAAGACGACGTACGTCCCCATCACGGAACACAGCACGCCGACGACGAGCGCTGCGATGAATGCCCGCTGCATGAAGTCGTAGGCGAAAGGGGCGAGCAAGACGTCCACTAGGTGCGCATGTGGCCGTGGACGTGCGTGTGCTCGCGAATTCCGGTGTAGGCTCCGGACTCCAGGACCGCTTGGGGATCACCGGACGCGAGCACCTTGCGGTCGACGACGATCATTCGGTCGAACCACTCCGAAGCACGATCGAGATCGTGCGTCGCCATGAGGACCGGCAGCCCGGCACGAACGCGCCCGCGCACGAGCGCCAGAAGCGCATCCTCGGTTGCTGCGTCGACGCCGGTCGTCGGTTCATCGAGCAACAGCAAGCGCGGCTCTTGCGCGAGCGAGCGCGCGACAAACGTCCGCTGCTGCTGTCCGCCGGAGAGGTGCGCAATGTTCCGGCTCGCCAGCGCACGCAGTCCGAGCGCGTCGATCGCGGCGTCGACGGCCGAGCGATCGTGCGCCCCGAAGCGCTCCCACGGGCGCAAATGCGGAAAGCGCCCCATCGAGACGACGTCCCAAACAGTCACCGGAAAATGCCAATCGACCTCCTCGACCTGC
>DATNIC010000220.1:0-7756 GCA_035604635.1 Binatia bacterium | reverse complement strand
CCTATCCGATTAAGGCGGCCGGCCCCGTGAGCGGTAAGATGACCGGGACGGTGACCGTATTATCGGCGCCGCGAGCGGCAGAAACCGCAAGAAGCGCGCACCCAAGAGCCCAAAGACTGATACGCAGCGAGTGTTTCACGTTTCGACCTCCTTAGCGATGAATGCGCCGGCGAGCCGGGCGCCCGGGGCCATCTCGACGGCCGAACGTGCCGCAGCCAGAGGGCCGGCACCGCGAAACCGCAAGACGGCGTCGTACTCGAAAATGCGCTCGCCGCTTGCCAGCGGGACGATCGTTTCCAATCGGAAGCCGGCCGCTGCGAGGTTACACACGATGTCGCCAATTCGTCCGTCATCGCGGAAACGCCCGGCGATGACAAGCCGCGTCGGTCTTTCGCTAAAGAGCGGCCAGGGCGAAAGTGCCCAATACGAGCCGACGCTCCCGCCGTCGACGTCCTTGACCCGTTCCTCCAAGTCGAACTGCGCCGCCATCGCCGGCGTCCCAATCGATGCGATGCTTCCGTCCCCTTCGGCGACTGTCCGGGCCGCGTCCATCGAGCTCGTATCGACGATCGTGATTTGTGCTTGCGGGAGATGCTCTTCGATCCACGCACGGGTCTGCGTGATCGAACCGGTGTGGCCGAGGATGCGCTTGATCGCGTCGAGCGCGGTCCCGGCCTTTACCAGCAAGGAGCAATGATAGGCGTGGATCGCTTCGGCGATGACGTATAGCTTCGAATTGGGCCGTGCGATATACGCCTGAATCCCGGGATGGTAGCCGGCGCGCGTCATTTGCTGCGGCGCGCAGCTCGCGCCCGCGCGATCGTTCTCGAAGGCGAGCGCTTCTTCCGCAGTGTCGAAGTAGACGATCTCGCCGAAGAGCTCCGGATAAAGCTCGGTCAGCAAGCGCGCGGCCTCGCCGCCGAACGTGTTCGGCCCTTGCAGCGCACCTAAGGGCATCGGCGTGCGAACGTCAGGCAACGCCGGGGTTCCAGCGCCAGTACTTGGCGATCGTTCCGCCGTCGACCCGCAAGTCGATGCCGGTTATCATCTCCGCGTCGTCGGAAGCCAAAAAGACTGCGGCTTTTCCGTAGTCGCTGGGACGCGGACGGTGTCCTAACGGGACGCCTTGATCACCGGCCGTGAACCCGGGACGCGGGCCCAACTCCGGTTCCTGCCATGCGAGTCCCCAGTCGGCCGTGCGTCGCTTCCCCTCGGCGGAATCCGTTGCCGTCGGCGTGAGGCTGTTCACACGAATCCCATGTCGCGCAAGCTCCATCGCCGCAGCGCGCGTGAAATTGAGCAAGCCGCTCTTCGCCGTCCCGTATCCGATGTTGCCGAGGTTCCCTTGGTGGCCCTCGGTCGAGATGATGTTGATGATCGATCCGCGCCGCGATAGGCGGATCATCTGTCGGGCCGCGTGTTTGGTGAACAAAAACGTCCCAGTCAAGATCACGTCGATCTGCCGGCGAAAGCGCTCGAGCGGCATATCGAGCAAGCCGAACCGATACTGCACGACGGCGCCGTTCACGAGGACGTCGACGCCCCCAAAGGCTTCTTCGACGCGCGCCAGCGCAGCGACGACCTGCTCCTCGTTCGTTACATCGGCTACAATGCCGGCCGCGGCTCCGCCTGCGTGCTCAATCGCGCTCGCGCAGGCCTTTGCATAGCTCGGCTCGATGTCGACGCACGCTACCGTTGCGCCGGCTGCGGCCAACTCGAGCGCGATGCCCGCGTTGATGTTCGGGCTACATCCCGCCATCAGCGCAACCTTACCTTGAAGCTTCATGCGTGCTGGAGCACTCCCTCATCGAGCAGCTGCACCGTCTCGCGCTCCGCGTCGCCCGTCGACGTGGGCGACTCCGCGCCTCGAACATCGGCATGCCATTGACGCCAGAATGCGCGCATCTGCAGCTCGTCTGTCGCGAGCGGGTGTGCCCGCTCCATACCGCGCGAGATGTCGGACCACTCGACCGCTTTGGCCGCGAATCCGCGCTGACACGATTCGAGCGCCTCGACGTCATCGGGCGTCGCGAAGCCGCCGGGGCCGAGAAATGCGAGCGAAAGCTCCATCCGTGCCTTGCGCAAGATCTCACTCTCGTCGCGTGGGACGAGCTCCCACTGCTGGATCTCGGTAATGTCGGCGGCGATCGGATTGATCAGCCGGAGCCGAAAGCCCGATTGGGTATCCTGAAACACGAAATTCGGATAGATGCCGAGCCAGCGTGAGACTTCACACATCTCGCGCCCCGTATGCTCTCCGAAGCGCGTGATGTTTTCCGCACGGATTCGCTCGACTTCGCGGTTTGCCGTATCGTCCCAGAACGGACTCGGGTTTGCGATCCCGCGGCCACGCGCTTCCATCAACATGATCCCGTGGCCGTGACGCAGTGCCAAGCCGGCCGTCGCCCCTTGTGTCAGGATCGTCGCGCCCCCACGCGCCGACTTCCCGTTGAGCTTTGCTCGCCACGCGACGTAGTCGAGGTAGGTCTGATGGAGCGGGACGTGATAGCCGTCGAAACTGTTCTCGACCATCAGCTTCCAGTTCGTTCGAATCGTGTACTGCGCCGTACCGGCGAGCAAGCTCCAGCCGCCGAGGACGGTCGCCGAGTCGAGCGTCAAGTCGATCAGCTTCGTTGCAGCTCCGAGATACGTCCGCAAATCGACGATCGCCGGATCGTAGCTGACGAAGTAGAGATCGCGGTATGCTTCGATGCGGGCCGGCGCTTTGAGCCCGAAGTTCGCCCGCTCGAAGTGCGGTCCGTATGCTTCTTCGTCCGGGACTCCGACGAGCTCGCCACGATTGTCGTAGCTCCAGGAGTGATAAAAGCACTGAAACCCCGTCGCGCGTCCGGCGTCTTGACGGCAGACTTCGGCACCGCGATGCGTACATGTATTGTGCAGCGCGCGAACTTTACCGTCGCTGCCGTGTATGAAGATCAGCGGCCGCCCGCCGACGATCCGCCGGCGAAAGTCGCCTTTCTCGGGAATCTCCGAGGCGTGACCGAGATAAAGCCAACTGCGATCGAAGATCCGCGTCTTCTCAAGCGCAAAGATTTCCGGCGAGGTCATCGCGCTGCGATGGACTGAGAATCGCCCGATCTGGGGTTCATCGCGGGCGAGCGTGTCGAGGTTCATGCGTCCCTCCAAAACGTCGCGATTACTTTGTTCGAGTTCATCACGCTGCTCTCGAAATACGCGGCCACCTCCGGCCGTCGGCCGAGCTCCGCCATCGCGCCGACGAGGCAAAACCAGTTGAGCAGCTCTTGCTGTCCGCTCGCCTCGACTTCTTCGAGCGTCCGTTCGCGCCATACATCGAAGTCGCCGGCAATCAGGGCGCGATAGAGCTCCTGGTCGGCAGCGTGATCGGGATAGAGATAGTGGTTCTTTTGCGTCAGGAACGCATGCGACCAGCTCGATGATGCAACGAGCGCGACCCGCCAGGGACTATCCCGGAAAGCCCGCGCGCAGGCGGCGCCGAGATCGAAGCAGCGTCTCGGCGTCGGGGACGGCGGGTCGAGCTCTTCCTCGGACGGCGTGCTCAGCATGTTTGCGAGATAGCCCTTGCGCTCGATGATATGACGTCCGTAGCAATTCACGGAGAACGGGATGAGCGAATACGGGAAGCCCGTGCGGTCCCAATCGAGGTAGAGCACGCTATTGCGAAACGCGTGGCCTAGCGGCACATGTAAAGGCCGGTAAGCATAGGCGACGTCAAAGCCGTCGCTCAGGAGACGGCCGGCAAGATACTTCGCGGCCGCTTGATGACCGTCGACCACGAAAGATTTGTCTTTCGGTTCATCCCAGTGATTCGCCGGTGGCCCGTTCTCCCACGGTGCAAAGACGACGCGATCGTACGCGAGGATGCAGAACGCGGGGATGACGTCTTCCCTAAAATTTTCATATTGATCGTCGCCCCACACGACGATGACGTCAGGTCGAAACTCGTCAAGCACCGCGCGTGCCTCGCGCAGCGCAGCGACGATGGCTGCGCGATGCTCACGTGCGTGCGCAGCGCCTTCGTCCGTTCCCCATTCGCGGCGCATGTTCTCCGGCCAACCATCCGGCGTGCGCAGCGCCTCGGGGAGGCCCGGATCCTGCAGGGTGAGCCGAAGCGACAATGGTTTCACCGGCTCCGTAGCGAGCGGCGGTTGATGCGTTATGCCTAATCCTAAGATCTCTGCCACTCTGCCATGCCTACAAGATAATGCTGATCGCGCCGTGTCCACGGAGCGTCTCGTTGTCGAGCGTCGCGCGACGGAGCCTGATGCGCAGCTGATCGCCGGCGGGGACGAGGTGATACCGGTACGATCCCACGTACGGCTCGGAGGCGCCGGAACGGAAGCGGTAGACGGCAAAGTTCGCCTCAACGATGATCTCGCCGGCATTTTCCTCGACGATGCGGACATTCGTGATCAAGCGCCGCGTGCGCGAAGAGGGATACTCGCGGTACGCGTGACGGCTTTTCAGCCGGCGCACGCGGCCCTCGAGCTGAACGCGCCTGTCGTCGATGATGACAAGATCGCGCTCCGGATCGCCACCGGGTAGATCCGTCGTTGGAACGACGTAACGACAATCTTCGGTGAACAGCGCCAACCATTCGTCGAGCTGCCATCGGTCGAGCAGGTCCGCCTCCGCGTAAAGGAAGGCCTCGACCGCACGCTGCCGATCGGAGTCGATCGGTTTCATCGCGACTCCCATCCTTCCGCTAAGCCGTGACGCTCGTCAAGCGGTCGCGCAAGGCGGCCCAGCGTATGCCGCACTCTCGCGAAGCCGATGCATAATCCTCGGGCAGCACATCATATGGAGGACGGACTGGGCCCGGGTCGCAGTAGCTGGCCGCCTTGATCCTGATTTTCTCGACCTGAATGTTATAGGAGGCGAAAACGGCAGGATCGGCCAGGATGGGCGCGATCGGTTCGTGGACGTGCGCGATGTCGCGCGACATGGATTCGATCGCCGCCGCATCGTTTGCGACGATCGCGCGGACCATCGCGATTGCGGGTGCCGGCCCCATAGCGGCCGCCGTCGCCCAGCAAGCCGTCGTGCGTTCGGGCGCTAGAGCGTGAAACTTGGTGATCACCATTTCGTTCGGCAAGAAGTGGACCCGGCCGTTCGTGACGCGCTGCTTCTCGAGGAGATCGATGGGAGCCGACACCTTGGCTGTGATGACGGTCGGCGCGCTGCGTGCGATGCCGCTCCAGAAAGCGACGCCGAAATCGAACCGGAACGCGCGCGTGTTTGCGTAGACCATAATCGGGAGATCGGGAAACGCTTGCGAGACAGCGGCGTAATAGCCGATTGCCATCTCGTCGGTGCACGGCTGCCACATCGGCAACCCGAGCAGCGTTCCGTTAGCCCCCGCTTCGCGTATGATGCGGAGCCGCGCGATGACGTCGTGGAGACCCAGCGCGGTCGCGCCGACAAAGACGGGGACGCGCTTGCGCGCCGCACCGACGACGGCTTCGACAAACGTGCGATAGTCAGCGCTCGCCAGCGTCGCACACTCACCCGTCGTGCCGAGTGCGATGATTCCACTCGCGCCGTCGGCAATCAACGCTTCGACGAGGCGCTCGGTCTCGGCAACGTTTACTGTGTCGCGCGCGTCCCACCGCTCGGCGCCGGGGTTTGCCGGCGTCGGGATGATCGCGTACATCCCGGTGATATCCGCACCGCTCAACATGCTGCGTTCCTCTCTACGGGAAAATCACTGAAAACGGCTGCCTAAGTCGGTCGCCGTTTTGCGTAACAGCGTCACCCAGGCGCGGATCCGTTCGGGGGTTGCACGCGTTGCCGGCGCCGCGATGCTGATCGCCGCGCGGGCTTCACCGGCCTGGTTGAAGACGCCCGTCGCAAGCGACGCGACGCCGTCTTCGCTCTCGCCGCTGCTGGAAGCGAAACCGTTGCGGCGGATGGAGGCGAGCTGTTTGAGCAACTCCGTCTTCGACGGTACGGTACGATCGGTGAGCGTCGGGAGCGTTTCAGAAGGGTAGAGCTCGTCGATGCGCTCGCGCGGCATCGCTGCGAGCAGTGCCTTCCCCATCGAGACGCAGTGCAGCGGAATGATCGCGCCGGCTCGAGAGCCGATGCGCAGCACACGGTCGCTTTCGACGCCGTCGATATAGAGAACGTTCGCGCCTTGTAACACGCCGAGGTGCACGGTCTCCTTGACGGCAGTGGAGAGCGCTTCGAGCGCCGGCCGCGCTTGCTCGCGCAAATCGAGCTGTTTTAAGGCGGCAAGGCCGAAACGCACGAGATCCGGCCCTGCGATATACTCATGCGTTTGGCCATCCTGTGTCACGAAACCGTGATATTGCAGCATCGCGAGCAATCGATGCGCCGTCGACGGCGCAACGCGCAGCTTGATCGCCGCCTCGGAAACGCGTAAGCGCTCGCGAACGACGACCTCGTGCAGGAGCCGCAAAGCGCTGTCGACCGACTCGATCGGATATGCCGGCCGCTTCCGCAGAGGATTCCGTCGCGCGTCCGCCAAGCGCTTCTGCACAGTAGAACGCCCATTCTGTGCGAGCGAAATGGCCCCTGCAGCGACCAAGGATACAAAAATGCTGAAATCAAGCGTGTCGTGGCGCAACCTCGCCGCCTATGTCGAGGGCCTCGAGGAGGCCGGCAAGCTCGTTCGCGTGAGCGTTCCGGTCAACAAGGACACGGAGCTTCATCCACTGGTCCGCTTACAGTTTCGCGGTTTGCCCGAACGCGATCGTAAGGCGTTTCTTTTCGAGAACGTCTACGACAGTCGCGGCACGCACTATGATATTCCGGTCCTCGTCGGCGCGCTAGCGGGATCGGCGGAGATCTATTCGCTCGGAATGGGCGTCCCGCTCGAAGAAATCCACGACGCCTGGCAGGACGCGCTTGCGAAACCCGTCGCGCCCGTTTACGTCGATAGCGCACCGTGTCAGGAGCTACGCTTCGAAGGCGCTGTTTTGCAGCGACCCGGCGGCGGTCTCGGGCGCTTGCCGATCCCGATCTCGACGCCCGGATTCGATAATGCACCGTACACGACCGGCGGGCATTGGATCAGTAAAGACCCGAACAACGGCCTCCACAACGTCGGCAATTACCGTGGCATGGTCAAGGCGGAAGACCGCATCGGCGTGCTGCCCGGCATGCTCGGCGTCGGCATGTCGCGGCATATCGCGATGTGGCGCGACAAAGGCGAAAAGTACATGCCGGCGGCAATCGTGATCGGAGCGCCGCCGCACGTGAGCTACACAGCCGTCACTCGTATTCCGAACGATATGTGCGAGTATGACGTCGCAGGAGCGCTCGCGCATCAGCCGATCGAGCTCGTGCGCTGCTTAACGCAGGATATCTATGTCCCGGCCGAAGCTGAGATCGTGATCGAAGGGACCGTCCCGACGGATGTCCTCGAGATCGAAGGCGCTTTCGGCGAGTTCCCCGGTTATATGGCGCAGCGCGACTACAGCTACTTCATGAACGTCACGTGCATCACGATGCGCCGCAAGCCGATCTATCTGGCGATTCTCAGCCAGCTTCCGCCGAGCGAGAGCAGCAAGATCCGTCACATAGGGCGCTCCGCCGCCGCGAAACGAATGCTGCTCGATGAGGGCTTTGCCAACGTGCAAGACGTGACGTACCACGAGTGCGGCGGCGCCAACGCGATCGTCGTGGTCAAGATCAAGAAAGAGAAGCCCGACGACGGGAAGGACGTGCTACGGGCCCTCACGACGAAGTTCATCGGAAAGATCGCGATCGTCGTCGACGAGGACATCAACAT
>DATNIC010000219.1:0-3363 GCA_035604635.1 Binatia bacterium | reverse complement strand
GCTGATCGGCGCGACCGCGCACTACGTGACCGATGACCTCGACGAAGGTCCGATCATCGAGCAGGACGTCGCGCGAGTCGACCACGCCTCGGCCGTCAGCGACCTCGTCGCGATCGGCCGGGACGTCGAGTGCATGGTGCTGTCGCGTGCGGTGAAGTATCACATCGCGCAGCGGGTCCTGCCCAACGGCCCGCGAACCGTCGTCTTTCGGTAGCTTCAGGAGGCCACGTGCGAGCCTGGTACTTCAGCGAAAACGCGTACCCGTATCTCCCCGATGCGTCGACCTACGATTCGATCCGGGTGTCGCTGCCGAGCAAATACTACGATCCGAAGGTCGGCGCCGACCTCTACCACCGTTACCTCGACGAGTGGCAGGTGGCCGACGATTGCGGGCTCGAGGTCATGGTCAACGAGCACCATCAGACAGCGACCAACCTCAACCCGTCGGCGTCGGTCGTGCTCGGCGCGTTGGCGCGCATCACCAAGCGGGCGCGCATTCTGATCCTGGGCAACCCGATCGCCAACCGGCGCGATCCGATCCGGCTCGCCGAGGAGATGGCGATGGTCGACAACTACGCCCGCGGCCGGTTGGAAGTCGGATTCGTGCGCGGTGTCCCGTACGAAGTCTTCGCCGCGAATTCGAGTCCCGTGCGGATGACCGATCGGCTGTGGGAAGCTCACGACCTGATCCTCAAGAGCTGGACGGCGACCGACGGACCGTTCAACTGGGAAGGGAAGTACTTCCACTACCGGAGCGTCAACGTGTGGCCGCGGCCGTACCAAGTCCCGCACCCACCGATCTGGATCACCGCCAATAGCCCGGGGCAAGTCGACCGCACCGCCGAGCTCGGCCACACCTGCGCGGTGTTCCTTACCGGCTACGACGGGACGAAGACGATTTTCGGCCGCTACCGCGCTAAGCGCGCCGAGCTGGGCCTGCCGATGCTCGAGCAGCGGCTCGCGTACGCGGCGCTCGTCTACGTCGGCGACACCGATGAGGCCGGCTTCGCCGGCGCGCGCAAGCTCATGTGGTACATGACCGCCAACAAAGTTCCGCCGCAGTACCGGAACCCGCCCGGTTATTCGTCGCTCGCCTCGAGCGTCGCGCAGATGAAGGGCGGGGCGTTCCTGTTCGATCGCAACCAGCCGATCGAAGCGTGCATCGAGCAGGGGATCGTCTTCGCCGGGAACCCCGACACCGTGTACGCGCAAATCAAGCGGCACTACGATGCCGTGGGTGGGTACGGAAACTTGCTGGTGATGGGACAAGCCGGATTTCTCGAGCACGACGAGACCGTGCGTGGGATCGAGACCTTCGCGCGCGAGCTCTACCCGCGGCTGCGCGAGCTGGGCGTGGTTGCGACCGCTGCGTCCGGATCATGAACGTGACCACACCGGAACCCTGGAGCTGCGCGCTCGCGCCGATCGACGCCCGCGAGATTCCCGAGGACCTTGCGGAGACATTTCGCACCCGCCCGGACGTCGTCGAAGAGCTTTCCGACGGCTTGCGCAAGCGCGGGATCGAGTCGAGCCTCGACCTCGCCGGCTACGTGACCAATCGCGAACGGTTCGTCCACGCAGGCCCGGTGCTGACCGTGCGCTACGCGCCCAAGCGCGCCCACGACAACGAGCAGCGCCTCGGACACGAGCAGATCGGGGCGGCCGCAATCCCCGGTTGCGTGATCCTTTCCGACGCGCGCGGCTGTGAGGGCAGCGTGCTCGGCGGCAACGCGGCGCAGACGATCCGCAGCGGCGGCGCCGCCGTCTACGTGCTCGACGGGTTGGCGCGCGACGTCGACGAGATCACCGCGACCGGTCTGATCGTGCTGGCCGCCCGGTTCGGGATCCGCACCGGGCGGCAGACGACGCAGGCGATCGCCATCGGCGAGCCGATGACGTTCGTCCACACCTACGTCGCGAGCGGGGACGTCGCCGTCGTGAACCGCAACGGCCTGGTCGTCATTCCGTCGTGGGTTCCCTGGGACGACGTCCGCGCCCTAATCTAGGGATACTCTGATGAAAGCGGCGCATGGAGCGCTTCCACCATTTGGTGAGCCGAGTTGAGCATGGTTTACCCTTCGTTCAGCCTTGAACGGCTTTGCGAGAGCTCAATTTACCGACTTTTGGAGACACTACGCCCTCAGCAGTCGTCGTCGGTGCAGGTAGAGATTGGCCAGGGCGAAGTTCACTGCCAGTCGGTTTGCGTTCTTGGCGAGCCCTCGATAGCGTACTTTCGCAAATCCGAAGATCCGCTTGAGGACGTGAAAGACGTGTTCGACGCGCGAACGGACACGCGACTTCGTGTGATGGATCATGTATTCACGATCGGAGAAACCACCGGTATGCGCGGCTCGCTTTTGCGTGAAGTCCTGAGCCATCGGCGCCTTCGCCAAGATCACTTCCCGTTGGCCACGATACGCCGAGTCGCCCCAGACACGAGTCTCTCCACCATGCAAGAGATCGCCGAGAACTCGACTATCGTGAACGTTGGCGGGTGTAGCCACGAACGAGTGAACGATCCGCGTTTTGCTGTCGACGCCGATGTGCGCCTTCATCCCGAAGAACCACTCGTTTCCCTTTTTGACCTGATGCATCTCGGGATCGCGTTTGCCCGAACTGTTCTTGGTCGAGCTGGGCGCATGGATAATCGTCGCGTCCACGATCGTCCCGGTGTTGACCTTGATTTTACGGCTGACCAGATGTTGGTTGACCTCGCTCAGAATCGCCGGCCCCAGGTTGTGACGTTCGAGCAGGTGGCGGAACTTGCAGACCGTGGTCTCGTCCGGAACCGGAGCTTCGCCCAAGTCGATCCCGGCAAAGGCGCGCATCGAAACCATATCGTAGAGCGCTTCTTCGACCGCCGGATCGCTGAGGTTAAACCATTGCTGGAGGAAGTAAATACGCAGCATGCGCTCGAGCGGGATTGGCGGCCGACCGAGCTCTCCGCTGGGATAGCGCGGCTCGATCAGCGCGCACAACCGTTTCCAGGGGACGATCGAGTCCATCTGGGCGAGGAACGCTGCACGTTTGGTCGGGCGAGAAAACCGCTCGAACCCCGTGCTCGCAAACGTCATCTGCTCTTCGCGATTCATGAACATAAGTATAGCAAAAAATCGCTTACTAAATCAGAGTATCCCTAGCTACGGAAACGCCCTCAACGCGCTGATGCGGCAGCAATGGTCGTCGTTCTTGCCCGACAACCTCTTCATCTCCGCGCAAGCGAGTCTCGCGCCGCAGCAGGTCACCGACCGCGACGTCAAGACCGCGCTAGCCGCCTACTTCGACGTGCTGACGCGCAATCAGGTGCAGCCGGACGTCATCACCGGCGCGGGCTGGGACCCGGCGCTGCTCGTCGCCGCGGCG
>DATNIC010000218.1:0-9201 GCA_035604635.1 Binatia bacterium | reverse complement strand
GCTGTGGTTGAGGATCACGACCGTCGCAATGGTGACGATGTTGATAGCGACGCCCTGCAAAGCCGCGGCGGCGAAGCGGTGGTACGCATTCAAGAGCGCTGCCGCCACACCGGCGAGGCTCGTAAAGATGATGCTCGGAATGAGCAGCTGCGTCATGCGAACTGCGACCGTCATCTGCGGGCCCGGAAAACCGTGGGCGATGATCGGGACATAGTATGGGGCGAGTATCCAACCCGCGACGGCGCCGAACGTCAACAGGATAGCAAGCCCGTTGATGACGGTGCTGGCGAGACGCCATGCCTCCTCCTCGCGGTCGAGGGCGAGGTACTCGGAAAACGTGGGGACGAGCGCGCTGACCAATGCGCCGTTGAAGAGGCCGAAGATGATCGTGGGGACCGTCGCAGCGGCGAGGAACGTGTCCATCTCCCACTGCGTCCCGTAGTAGGCCGCGTTGACGACCTCTCGCCCGAACCCGAACAACGTCGAGGCCAGGGTCGCACCCATCACGATCAGCGTGGGGAGCCCGATCTCACGATCGGGCAGTTTTTCGACCGAACGCAGATGCGCCCGGTTAGTGTGCGCCATCTCCTCGCATCACCGCCGGGATCGTCCGGGCGATGATCGCGAGATCCCCCCACGGAGTCCAGGTATCGATATACCGGCGATCCAACTCGACCCATTCGTCGAACGAGACGTTCGAACGGCCGTTGATCTGCCACAGGCACGTGACCCCGGGCTTTGTCGTCAGACGGATCATTGCGCGTTCGTCATAGTGCTCGACTTCTTCGGGCAGCGGCGGCCGCGGCCCGACGACCGACATATCGCCGACCAACACGTTGACGAAATTCGGAATCTCGTCGAGGCTGGTGCGCCGCAGAATCCGGCCGAGAGCATGCACCCGCGGATCGTTCTTCGTTTTGAAAACCGGTCCGTCGGCTTCGTTGAGATGCCGGACGTTATCGAGCATCAGATGCGCGCCGTCGACCATCGTCCGAAGCTTGAACATCTTGAACCGGCGCCCGTTTTCGCCGACGCGCTCCTGAAGAAAGAGCGGCGAGCCGGGCGACGCTAAGACGATCATCATCATCGCCAAGATCAGAAACGGCGAGGCCAACGCCAGCGCGAGCAGCGAGACAGCGATGTCCGTCGCGCGCTTGGCAAAAAGCCAAGTGCGTGGGATCCGGCGAGTCGGCGACGGCGCGGCTTCGGCGAGCCGCGGCGATTCGGCCAGCGTCATGCGCTTCCCAAGGCGGCGGCTGCCTCCCGCCCGACCTGGTCCAATCCGACGATCGTCCCAAGGTCTTCGGGGTTCGGAGCTCCGAGCTCGATGAACGGAACGTACTCGCGTGTGTGGTCGGTCCCGGGGGCCGTGGGATCGCAGCCATGGTCGGCGGTGAAAATAACGCGATCGCCGCTGCGTAGACGCGCGGTCAGGTCGGGAAGCTGTGAGTCGAGTCGCTCGAGCGCGTCTGCGAATCCGCGGACGTCGCGCCGATGACCGTATTTCGTATCGAAGTCGTTCAAGTTGACAAAAATGAACCCATGGTGGACACGATCCAGCAGCTGAGACGTTTGCAGCATCGCGTCGGTGTTGTCTACGACCCGTACGGACGAGGCGATGCCGCGCCCGCAGAAGATATCCGAGATTTTTCCGACTGCATGGACCGGGATTGCCTGGGCCGCAAACCGATCGATCAGGTTGATAGGGGGACTGACCGCGTAATCTCTCCGGTTTGGCGTTCGAGCATACGCGTCGGGGGGTCCTTCGAAGGGCCGGGCGATCACCCTGTTCACCTGGTCTGGGGGGACCAGCATGGCCCGGGCCTCCTCACACCAACGATAGAGCGTCGCCAAAGGGACCGTCTGCTCGTGAGCTGCGACTTGGAACACAGAATCGGCGGAAGTGTAAAGAATCGGTCTCCCGGTGCGCTGGTGCTCCGCGCCGAGCTCAGCAATGATCTCTGTCCCCGACGCCGCCTTGTTTCCGAGGGGCGGCTTGCCGGCGATCGCCGTGAAACGCTCGACGACTTCCGGCGGAAAACCGCGCGGATATGTCGGGAACGCTTCCTGAGTGATGATGCCGACCATCTCCCAGTGACCGGTGATCGTGTCTTTTCCGTTCGATCGCTCGCTGAGACGTGCTATCGACGCGCTGAGTTGTTCGGCCGGCGCGACGCCGCGAATCGCGGTGAGGTTCCCCAGACCAAGACGCGCGAAATTCGGCAGCCGCAGGCCGCCGACGCGCTCGGCTACATTCGCTACGGTGTTCGCACCCGGCGCGTCGCCGAACCGTTCCGCGTCGGGCATTGCGCCGACACCCGTACCATCGAGCACGATCGCAACGACACGCGCCATCGCCTCCGGCGGTTCTGGTCCTCCGAAAGCAAGGCCTTCCGCCGCAACGACGAACGAACACGCTCACGTGACTTTCAAGCTGTTGAGCGGCGCTCTCTTCGCGCTTGCCCTTTCGTTCTTGAGTGCGTTCGCGGTCGTTGCACAGCCGGCGCCCGCGCTGGCCCCCGGCGCTGCGGCGACATCGTCACCGCCTGCGGCTGCCCCGGAGGCGACGCCGACCGTCAATCCATACGTGATGCCCACGGCAGCGCCGTTTTCCCGCGTCAACCTCGATGCGGACTCGATCGACTTCTATTGGAATCGGTACGTCATCGAAGCCAACGGACACGTGCGCGTTCAGATGAGCGACGGCACCTTGGTTACGGGTGACACGTTTTCGACCGATCTCCGCCTCAATCGCTTTCTCGTCGCGGGACACGTCCATATTGCCGCCAAGGACGTTCAATACGACGGTGCCGCGTTTGCGGAGAACATGGATGACGGGCGCGGCTATTTTCTTCCGGTCTTCGACGAGCCGGACCGCTGGACGTTTCTCAGCGGCAACTACGCCGTTCCGTATTTAGGGCGGGAGATACCGTACGACGCGTTCATGTTCCCGGACACGAACGGCACCGCCGTCTTCCTGAACGCAACGGCCGCCGTGATCTGGCCGCGCGACGCACTGCTGTTCAAGGGCACCGAGGTCCACGTCCTCGGCTTCAAAGCGCCCGGCGGACAGATCTACTTCAATTTCTCCAACAACATCAACTTTCGTCAGAACTCACTCGTAGGGGCCGCCGCCGACGTCGGGTACCCGTTCGCGGGCGGACGGTGGTGGTACTCGACGTTGCACCTCCGTTACGACGGCGGCCCGAACAACATCGGCACCTACGGCGCATTCGAGCAGCACTTCGCCTGGGACAACGCGTACGCCGTCGCTTCGGTCAATCCGTTCACGCAGTTCAGCAAGCAATACAATCTCCTTGCTTCGACGAAAATCGGCCCGAAGTTCCAGCTCGACACCTTCCAGCAGATCAACCTCTCGCAATACGGATGGACGACGCCGGCCAATGCCGCATGGTTCGGCTCCTTCACGGCGACGACCGCGCTGCACAATTCGTTTACGAAGGTCGTGTACAACACGTATGCCGCGTCCATCGCAAACAGCGTGCCGCCCGTCGATCCGGATCACCCCTCCAGCGTCGAGCTCGATTGGATCGGCTTCGATCATCGGATCGGCCTTTTTCCCCTGACCTTTCGCCTGCGCTCAGGCGGCGCCGTCTACAACGACACCTACGGTCTGGGCAGCTTTGCGGGGACGCCCTACACGAATTTATGGTCGACGTGGCTCGGCGGGACGCTCTACACGACGTCGATCAAGCTGTTCAAGGATACGTACCTCGTCGGCAGCTTCGACATGCAGCGGACGTTCTACAGCCTACCGCACTACCTGAACACCACCACGACGACCGGCTCGATCTCAAGGCTCATCGGAACCAAGGCGGCATTCTCGGTCACCTATCAAAACGTCAATGCCGGCGACTACGCCGGTTCGCAGAAGCTCGCGATCTATCCGCCGTCGACGCCCGTGAATCCGGCGACGGGGCTGCCCGACACCGGCTATGCGGCGTTCCGGGGGTTGGCAACGTCTCGAACCATGTCGTACCTGCTCTCGTACACGCCGAGGCCTGCGATGGCCCTCAGCCTCAACTATCAACACTACACGGACTTTCCGCCGCCGATCGGCGTCATCTCCGGACGCCCGCCGAACTACTTCAATGCGGACCTCAAAGTGCGCCTCACCCCGCAGCTCTCGGTGGAGGTTGGGAGGCCGTACTATTTCAACTGGTATGGAGCGAAGTGGGCGCCATACATGCTGATCCAATTCGGGCCATGAGACTACTTGCAAGCCTCCTCGTTAGCGTGATCCTCGCGACGCTCTATGCCTCGGCCTCGCGGGCACAGTCGAACGCTGCGCCCGGCTCGAGCCCCGCGCCGGTCCTGCGCGTGATCCCGCTTGGGCCGAATGGGAGGCCGGCGGTTACTCCGGGTCCCAACCAAGTGGTGGTTCGCTATGCCGGCCAACTGCTCGACGTCGAGAGGGGCTACGTGTTCTTCACCACGGGCGACGGCTTCAAGCTCGACCCCAACGCGAAGATCGTCGACTACACGACAAAGGAAACGGTGAGCCAGCTCCCCACCTCCCGCATGTACGCCGACGCGTCATTCGACAAGACCACGGGGCGCATCGTCGAGCTCGCCGTTTCGAAGCGTGTCATCAAACCGGCGCAAGACTACGATAACCGGCAAGCCTACGAACAGGTTCAAAAATTTGCCGTCTCACAGTCAACCCTGACGCCGAATACCGACCAGCGGCTGCCGAGCGGATACCAGGGGCCGCCGACGACCGGGAAAGCCGTCGCGGTGACGTTCGTCGTGCAAGTCCCGCCGTCGACCCCCTTGACCGACAGCGTCTACATCACAACCGACGTCGCGAATTGGGATCCGCGAGCGATCCTCATGACGCGCATCGACGCCTTGCATTATCGGGCAACGACGTCGTTCGCATCGGGCACGTACTTCCGCTACAAATACGACCGCGGCAACTTCCGCACGATCGAAATCGGCCGCGACGGTCTCGACGATCCTCCGCGCACGTTCTCGGTGCGCGAATCCGATGCGCTTCGGCGCGACGATATCGTCTATCACTGGAAAGACGAATCGCTCGGACAGGGCATTCAGAACATCGGCCCGGGAAGCATCCCCACACCATACAATCCCAGTGGGATATTGAACTTGCCGACGCCGCCGGCCGGCATCGCACCCTATCCGGTGAAAACTCTCCCGCCCGGCATCGGCCCCGCGCCGCCAAACGGCGTTCGGGGTCCGGCCGCGAGCCGCTAATGGACGCGGAAGCTGATCGTCTTTGAGACCCGCTCGCCGGTCGCGTTGCGCGCAACGAATTCGACCGACTGCGGTCCTTTGAAGAAGAACGGCACGGGAGTCGGAACCGTAAAGTAGATCGGGAAGTGACCGGTGCGCTTACGCGTGAGGTCGATCGTTTGACCGATGAGCAGGACTTTGACGCTCGCGACGTTGTCGCTCGTCACCACTTCCCCGGTGACGTAGTCGCCGGCCCCGATGTCCGATTTAGAAAGATCGACGCGCAGGATTTGCGGGGGCACGTGCGTCGCCGCGGCCTTCGGCGTCGGCTGGACTGCGGGCGTCGGCGTGGGATGCGAGAAGATGCCGGGGAAAAACCACCAGGTAAATGCAAGTATGCAGCATGCGCTACCGACCGATTGACGTGACACGCTTGCGCACAACATCCCTTGACGAGCGGCCCTCAAAAGTCGCGCAAGCGGATGTCGCGCGATCGACTGCGGCAGGAGCCTCATTCGCTGGGTGGTTCGACGCGCTTCCAAACATCCTAGCCGGTGCAGCGCTGCATGAGCTCGTCGACCGAACCGCGCAAGCGATCCGCGGCGGGCGACCGGTGCTCGTCGGGATGGGCGGCCACGTCATTAAGGTTGGCTTGTCTCCCATTCTTTGCGATCTCGTCCGCGAAGGGATCGTCACGGCCGTCCTTTCCAACGGTTCGGTGACGATTCACGACGTCGAGCTTGCACTGGTCGGGAAAACATCCGAAGACGTCGATGCATCGCTCGGCGATGGGACATTCGGGATGTCGGCCCAAACGGCCGACTTTATATTAGGTGCCGTCAATCGCGACGCTCCAAAGTTGGGGATCGGCCGGGCGCTCGGTGAAGCGCTCCTGGATGCGAAGGCGCCGAACGCGGCGACGTCGATCCTCGCGACCTGTGCGAGCGCGGACCGCTCCTTATGCGTCGCCATCGCCGTCGGCACCGACATCGTGCACGCCCATCCGAATGCCGACGGCGCCAAGCTTGGAGCCGGCGCGATGTACGACTTTCGCGTCCTGTGCTCGATCGTCTCGGATCTGCTCGACGGCGGCGTTTATCTGAATTTCGGCTCGGCGGTCGTCCTGCCCGAAATTTTTCTCAAGGCCGTGAGCACCGCGCGGAACTTGGGCGCGCGCGGCGACTTCACGACGGCCGATTTCGATTTCATTCGGCAGTACCGCCCCTCGACCAACGTCGTGCGCCGGCCGCATATCGGGACGAACGGCCGGGGCTACTCCTTTACCGGCCATCACGAGCTGCTCTTCCCGCTCTTCTGGCAAGCTGTCCGCGAACGGCTGACATGATCAGCATCGTCGTCCCCGTTTACAACGAAGAAGGGAACGTCGAAGAGCTCGCTCGGCGCGTCGCACGGATCATGGCATCCGTCGACGGCCGGCCGGCATACGAGCTGATCTTCGTCAACGACGGGAGCAAGGACGGGACGCTGGCGGCACTGCGCCGCCTGGCGCGTGAAATCCGCGAAATCATCATCGTCAATCTCTCGCGAAACTTCGGGCACCAGCTCGCGGCGACGGCCGGTCTGGATTTGGCTCGCGGCGATGCGATCATCTTGATGGACGGCGATCTGCAAGACCCGCCCGAGCTGATCGTCGAGTTCATCGCCAAGTGGCGCGAGGGCTACGACGTCGTTTACGCGATCCGCCGTTCGCGCAAAGGCGAGAGCTTTTTCAAACGCGTCACGGCCCGGATGTTCTACCGCGCCGTCCGGCGCTTGACGAAGGTCGACATCCCGCTCGACACCGGCGATTTTCGCTTGATGAGCCGCCGCGTCGTCGATTCGCTCGGACGCTCGCGCGAGCGCCACCGCTTCTTGCGCGGCCTCGTGAGCTGGGTCGGCTTCAATCAAATCGGGATCGAGTACGATCGCGACACGCGATTCTCGGGTGCGACGAAGTATCCGCTCTCGAAGATGCTGCGCTTTGCGCTCGACGGCGTAACCTCGTTTTCGGATGTTCCGCTGCGGCTGGCGTCGTTGCTGGGTTTCGTGACCAGCATCGTCGCGTTCGCGGTCGGCATCTACGAGGTGCTCTTGCGGCTCTTCACCGGCTACAACTTGCCCGGCTACACGTCGACGATCTTTGCGATCTTGTTCTTGGGCGGCGTGCAGCTGATCGGGATCGGGATCCTCGGCGAGTACGTCGGGCGGATCTACGACGAGATCAAAGGCCGTCCGCTCTACTTGGTCGCCGACGTGGAGCGGGCGAGCGAACCCGAAAGGGTCTCGACGACGAGCTGAGGCGCGAGCACGCGCTCGGCCCCGACGGAGAATGCGGCACCCAGCGTGAGCCCGTCCGCTTCGGTCGCGCCGATCGCGTACCCGAGCGGTTCGTCACGGCGTACGGAATCGCCGATGCGCTTGAGGATCCGGATGCCGCTGCACGGGACGCCGCGATGCTCGATCGCGCGCGCGAGCTCGCCGATGCGCACGGCGTCGATTGCGCTGACATACCCGTCGGCAACGGCGCGGGCCGCGGATGCACCCGGAGCGGGACGCAGCGACTCGAGCGCCGCGCGCGAACCGCCCTGCGCCTGCGTCATCGCGATGAAGCGATCGTAGGGTCCCTCGCCTGCGAGCGCGGCGATCACCGCACCGCGTTCGCGTCCCGCAAGCTCGAGCATCGAACCGGCGATCGTGACGATCAACTCGTGCAAGCGCGGATCACGGCGCTCGCCGCGCAGATAATCGCGCGCCTCGATCGCTTCCAAGCCCGAACCGACGACCGGCCCGAGCGGTTGGCTCATGTCGCTGATCACGGCCGCGGCGCTCCGCCCAAAACTCTCGGTTATGCCGATGAGCATCCGCGCGAGCGTCCACGCGGACTCGGCGTCCTTCATGAACGCCCCGTTCCCGCATTTCACGTCGTAGACGATCCCGTCGGCGCCCGCCGCGATCTTCTTCGAGACGATCGAGGCGGTGATGAGCCCGGGGCTTGGGATCGTCGCGGTCCGGTCGCGTAGCGCATAGAGCGCTTTGTCGGCGGGGACCAAACGGTCGCTCTGCGCGGCGATCGCGCAGCCGGCGTCGCGCACGATCGCCGCAAATGTCGCCGGCTCGATCTCGGTGCGGACGCCGGGGATCGCTTCGAACTTGTCGAGCGTCCCGCCGGTATGTCCGAGCGCGCGGCCCGAGACTTTCGCGACATGGACGCCGCATGCCGCGACGACCGGGACGACGATGAGCGAAACCGTATCGCCGACGCCGCCGGTCGAGTGTTTGTCGATGACGAAGTCGGCGAGCCCCAGATCGATCCGCTCTCCGGATTCGATCGTAGCGGCGGTCAGCGCAACCGTCTCGTCGTGATCGATCCCGTGGAAGACGCACGCCATTGCGAGCGCTGCCATCTGCGCTTCATCCACCTGCCCGCGAGCGAAATCGAGGACCAGCTCGCGCCATTGCGCGGGATCGATGCGGCCGCCGTCGCGTTTGCGCTCGATGATGTGCCGCATCGCATCAACGTTCATTCCTTGTAGAGTTCGCAGGCCGAATGGAGAAGCATGTCGGATGCACAGCCCGGCGGGAATGTTGAATCAGTGCTTCGGTTAGTCTCCTTCGTCGTCGGGATCATCGCGTGCATCGCCGGTTGGGCTGCTTCGGTCGATGCCCAAACCACGCCGCCGCCGGCGCCGTCGCCCGCGCCGCAGATCATCCTGACGCCGCCGCCGCCCTACACGCCGCCGCCCACTGCGGTCCCGACGGGCGCGCCTGAAGGCCAAGTGAGCGCTCCGCCGCCGTTCGCAACTCCCTCACCGATTCCGGCGCTCACGCCGGCACCGCCGGCGACGAGTCCCTATCGCTTCGTCTTCACGCCGACGCCGGTCCCCGGTGCAAGCGATCCGGCGAGTGACGCACCCTCGATCATCGAGATCGATCTGACCGACAAGATTCTGCGTGCGCCCGGTCCGCTCAACATTCGCGTCGTCA
>DATNIC010000217.1:0-3767 GCA_035604635.1 Binatia bacterium | reverse complement strand
ACGCTGGCTGCGCTATCCCTCGGGACCGGTCCGTCCCGGCGGCGAGCCCGGCCCGCTGGACGAATTCATGCCGCAGGCTGAAGTCGACGAACGGGTTTCCATCTACGTTGCCGCGCTGCCCGCAGCCGTCATCGCAGCGGCGCGATCTCTCGATCTTGCGCGCATCCCGGCCGTCCGTGCTCTTTTCGCGAGTCGCGCCTTCCTGACGGGTGCCGGTCGCGGGAGCGGCATTCCATCCGGTCCGTTCATGACGCAGGTGCGATCGCTCGGCTGGGAACTGTTGGCCGAAGAGGCGGGACGCTTCGTGATCTTTGGAGCCGTTACAAAACCATGGGAGGGGAACGTCCTCTTCCGGCCGCTAAAGCCGCCCGAGTTCCTGGCGTTTGACGAACCGGGGTTTGCAAAAATCGCATGGACAGTTCGGGTGGAGTCGCAAGGGTCGGGCTCGCTTTGCGTGACCGAGACGCGAGTGGTGACGACGAGCGCAGAGGCGCGCCGCAAGTTTCGTCGTTATTGGGCCGTCTTTTCGCCGGGCATCCTGCTGATTCGATACATCGCGCTATGGTCGATCAAGGGAGCAGCCGAACGTTCCCGCACGTTGTGAGGTGACCGTATGATGAACCGGAGAACCTTTGTCGGATCGGCGTGTGCGGCGGCTGCGTTCGTCGCCGCCGGCCCGGCCTGCGCCGCGGCGACCGTCCTGCGCGTCGGGACGCAGCCGGTCGATTCGTCCGGACAGGTCTTCTATGCGAAGGAACTCGGGATGTTCGAGGCAGTCGGCCTCGACGTACAAATCACGAGCATGCCGAACGGTCAGGAACAAGTCACGGCCGTAAGCGCCGGTGCATTGGATATCGGGAATTCGGCGGTCGGATCCGTTGCGGCGGCGCGCGAGAAGGGTTTGCTCGTCAAGTACATTGCACCCGGCGGGCTTGCGCTCGCCTCGGCGCCGACCGACGTGCTGATGGTCCTCAAAGACTCGCCGATCCAAACTGGAGCGGACTTCTCGGGAAAGGTCATCGCCGTGAATGGCTTGGGAAACGTCATCCAGTACGGCACCGAGCAGTGGATCGACAATCACGGCGGCGATTCGAAGAAGGTCAAATGGGTTGAGATTCCGTTCCCGCTCATGGCCCCGGCACTCCAGCAGCATCGGGTCGACGCGGCGACCGTCGTCGAGCCGTTCGTCTCGGATGCAAAAAACGTTGCGCGGGGCATCGGGAGCGTTTTCGAGTCGATCGCATCGCGCTTCATGACCGTCGGCTGGCTAGCGAGCGACGCGTGGCTGCAACAGAACGCGGAGGTTGCCGCACGCTTCATCACGGCGGTGCGCCGTGCATCGGTTTGGGCAAACGCTCATCGCAAGGAATCCGCTGAGATCCTCATGCGCTATGCGAAGATCAAGCCGGAGACCCTCGAGACGATGACGCGCGTCTCATACAGCCTCGATCTCACCGCGCAGGACATTCAGCCCGCCATCAACGTCGGCGTCAAGTACGGCGCAATCGAGCATCCGATGGCCGCGAGCGAGATCATGTGGCGACCGCCGAGGCGAGTGTGATAGTATTACACTGTAGAATTTGCGCAAGGCCGTCGTGGACATAACACCCCCGCAGAATAAGTTTCGACTCAAGGCGACGGTAAGAAGCGCAAATGCGCGCGCCGTTAAGAGCGTGCTCGAATCGTTGGTCGGCAAAGGCTCCGTTAGCGAAAGCGGCGATGACCTTCTCGTCGAAGCCGAAATGGATGGGCCTAGTGCGAGAGACCTCAATCGAACGCTGCTCTCCGCGTTGAGAAGAGTCGAGAAAAAGACCTCCCTGCGCGCTGAGTGGACTGGGAGCGACAAGGTCACGGCTCGTTTCTTTGACTACGCTTTAAAAAAGACGATTCTTGCCGGCTAGTCGCGTTTCATCACGACCGCTCCCGAAAGATCCTCGACCAGCTCGACCTCGATGATCACCGCGTGCCCTTTCTTTTCAGGGTCGCGCTCTTTTTCCGCGGGGATCGTGAGCTCCCAAGCGCGCTCGCGCGTGCGCTCATCGCTAGCGACCCGCGCGGTCCCGTGAAAGCGTAATGTTGCGCCGCGTCCGCCCGGGAACTCGCTGGCACGAGCGGGATTGCGATAGTAAACTACGACGTGGGGATTTCCCTTGAGGTTGGCATCGCTGGAACGGAGACTGCGTTCCCAAAAGCAGAGCCGCTGCTCGTCGAAGACGGTTACGCTCCCTTTGGGGCTAATCTGCGGACGGCCGTCCTTCGACGCCGTGCCGAGAAGACAGGGCGTCCCGTCCGCTAGCGCTTTGTCGAGTACGTCCTTTATGCTAGAAGTTAGCTGGATCATGACACTATTGTACCTCCCACCGGCCCACGCCGATGCCCATAATTGCGCTATAGAAGGGCTCGTAAGCCAGCATCTCGATGGGAGTTTTTCCCACCATCCCCAGAACGACAAGCCAGCTGCGAAATTCGATTTCGCCGTGATCGAGCAAGTCATCTGCTGTTAGCTCGGCTAGCTTCTCACCTTCTCCGCGGGTCATCGCTTCGATCAACGAGCGATCGAAATCGACGCTGATGTCGCCATACTGGAATGGACCGTGATACGCAGGCCAGGGATATCCGGCGGTGAAATGCGAGAGACCGCCCGACGCGAGCACGGCAACGCGCGTGCCGGCCGGCAGATCTGCGGCGATGATCTTCCGCAGGCTGCCCCCGAGCGCGTGACAGCGATACGGTTCCGGGGCCGGGACGTGAATGCCGTTGACGAAAATCGGCACGATGGGAATGCTTCGGGCGGAAGCGAGCCGGTCGAGCAATTCGGCAAAGGCGTGAGACTTCAGGCGATCGTCCGCGAACTGACTGCATATAGAGACGTCGTAGCCGTCTCGAACCAAGCGCCGCAAGAGAAGGTTCGCTACTTCCGGATGACTCGTGTAGGGCGACTCGTCGGCCCTTGTCACGAAGTCGCCACCGTTATAAATGGCGATCTGAGGAATGTTGTCGGCGTGATAGAGTTCATTCTGGTCGTCCCCGACGAGAAAGAGCACATCGGGACGAACTTCGCGCAGCTCGCGATCCAGACGGTCGTGGGCCTCGCGGACGCTTCGATAGCGCTCGAGGTTGGAATCCAGCGTCTCTTTTGCAAGTTGGGCGTTCACCGGGGGCATGACGCCGTAGCGCCGCTGATAGCCTTGACGGTTCCGCTCGCGAAATTCGTCCCATCTCGTCGGGTCCATCAGCGCGAAAGCATGCGCGGTCGCCATCGCTGCTACCAAACTACCCATTGACCGGAACTCCAGTCTCATCTGCGATCAGCGTGCATGCTTCCATCGGTATCTCGAGCCACACCTCATCGCCGGGAACGACACTCGTCGCAGACGCGACCCGGCAGCGGAGTGCCGTTTCGTTGACAAGCACCTGGCACTCCGATTGCTCGCCGAGGAAGGAGACCGATTCGACGCGAGCGGCGAAGCTTTTCTGCATCGCGGCACTGTCCCGGTGGATTCGAACGTGCTCGGGCCGGATCGTGATCGCGACCTTGGCCCCGGAGAAGACCCCGACCGGAGCGTTTATCCGCAGATAGCCGAAAGACGCCTCTACGAGGCACCCGTTGTCGCCGTCCCGTTCCTTGATCGTGCCATCGATCAGGTTGCTGTTCCCGAGGAACTCCGCCACGAACGCATTCGCCGGCGCCAAGTAGAGCTCGCGCGGAGTAGCTTCTTGAACGATCTTCCCCTTCTCCATGACCGCGATGCGGCTGCTCATGCTCA
>DATNIC010000216.1:0-3912 GCA_035604635.1 Binatia bacterium | reverse complement strand
GCGGAAGTACTCGACTTGCCCGGTTCGGCTCACGAGACAGCCCGCGAGCTAATCCGTCGCGTCGGGCTTTCCGGCTTCGAGCGATCGTTCCCGCATCAACTTTCGGGCGGGATGCAACAGCGCGTATCGATCGCGCGCGCGCTCCTGAGTGATCCGCAGCTCTTACTGATGGATGAACCATTCGGCGCACTCGACGCGTTGACGCGCGAGCAGATGAACTTGGATCTACAGCAAGTTTGGTCGCAAACCGGAAAGACGGTCGTCTTCGTCACGCACAGCATTGAGGAAGCTGCCTTTTTGAGCGACCGCGTCGTCGTCATGGCACCGCACCCCGGCCGGATCGCGGAGATCGTCCCCAATCCGCTACCGCGTCCGCGCGATCTCGAAATAATGGCTTCGCCCGAATTCGCCGCTCTCGAGGATCATCTACGGCGCCGCGTGCGCGAGGAGGGCGCGACCATTGCCCGATAGCATCAAGCGCGCCGGTGAGCTCGTCCTTTACCTCGCAGTGCTCGTCGCGCTGTGGTGGGCGGTTGTGAAAGCGTTTCACGTAAGCCCGCTCGTGATTCCGTCACCCGAGGGCGTTTGGCTAGCGGGGAGTCAGAATTTCCGCCTGTTAGCGAGTAGTACGGCGATTACCCTGGGCGAAGCGCTCGCCGGCTTCGGCACGGCGATCGTAGCGGGCATCATCATCGCGATCGGAATCGTTTCGTCACGCGCGGCGTCTCGGTTCATCCTGCCGACGCTCGTGGCGGTGAACTCGGCGCCGAAGGTCGTCTTCGCTCCGGTCCTCGTGATTTGGCTGGGGCTTGGCTTATGGTCGAAAGTCGGGATGGCGTTTCTGCTGTGCTTCTTTCCCATCGTCATCAACGCGGCCCAAGGGATGCGCGAGGTTGACCCGGAGCTGCTCGACCTCTATCGTTTGATGCAGGCCGGGCGCTGGACCACCTTGCGACGCGTGCGTCTGCCGAATTCTGTTCCGTACATTTTGAGCGGACTCAAGATCGCACTGCCCCTGGCGATCATCGGCGCGGTGATCGGCGAGTTCGTCGCCGCGCGGCAGGGCATAGGTTATCAAGTGATGCTCGCTTATTCGAACTCCAATACGGAACTCGTTTTTGCCGCTGTACTGACCATCACCGTCGCCGCAGTCGTGGTCTTCCAACTCCTCGTCTGGGCCGAATCTCTGATCTTGGTATTTTATCCGGTAAGCGTCGAAGCTCGGTCGACGGCTTAAAAAGCCCGTTCAAACTGGGCGGCCTCGATGAATTCGAGCTTGCGCTCGAGCGCTCCGATGATCGTCGGCCAAGTAAAACGCTTGGCCGTCTCCAGACCAGCGGCGCGAACGCGGTTTCGGAGCGCCTCGTCCTTCACGAGCGCACCGAGCGCAGTCGCGAGCTCGCGGCCGTCGTCGGTATCGACGACGATCGCATTGACGTAAGGCTCGGCATATTCTTCGCCGGTTGAGCCGCAAACGGCAAGCCCGCCCATCGCCATCACTTCGAGCCCGACCAGGCCGAACGGCTCTTTCCCGCTGTTGGCCAGGACTGCGTCGCCGGCGGCGTAGAGTCCGTACAGCAGCTCTTGCGAAAGGAACGTCCGCAGGTTGACGATCTGACCGCGCGCTTCGGCGACTGCGGCAAACAGCTCGTCATCGTCTGCTGCCGCGTCGATCGTCGATACTTCGAGCCCGTGCTCGGCGGCCCGCGCGAGGACCTCGTGCCCGTACGGCTGGTTCCCGCCGCGAATCACCAGACGCGTATCGAGGTCGTCGCTGCGAATGAGCCGCTCGAGCGCATCGATCGCCTGGAACCACCGCTTGTCGGGATCGAACCGGCCGACCTTGACCAAGGTGGGGCGCCCGCCAAGCGCGCGGCGCCACCCCTCGACGTGCGGCTGCGAGGGGCCCGCGAGCAACCTGTCCGGGATCCCGTTATTGATGACGAGCGCTTGTATGCCGGTGGCAGCCGCTACCTCGAACTTCATGTACTTGCTGATCGTCGTGATCGTTGCCGCGAATCGAAGCGCGCTCCAGTCGATCGTCCACCAGCCGTACGTGTTGTTCGCGTTCCATAGGATCGTTGCGCTGTGACGCAAGTGCCGCTCGCGCAACAGCCGATCCAGGGCGATCGTCGCGGGGACCGTGTGCCACTCCTCGGCCATCACCAGCACGCGCTCGCCGCGCGCCGCCGCCGGAGCGATGATCTCATCGACGACAAAACGCGGGACGCTCGCGCTATAGTCGTTCATTTTGCCGATCTCACCGTCGTACACGTCGCGCGGATGATAGGCCGAGATCCACTGGCTCCAGCGCCGCAGGCGCAAGCGTGGGCTCAGTTCCTCGACCGGCGGCGCGTTTGGGTCGCCTACGAAGATTAAGTCGACATCGTAGCCCGTTTGCGCGAGCGCATCGGCGAGCTCAGTGACCCGGACTCCAAGCCCGCCGACCTGCGAATAGACGTCGGGACCCTCAAAGGAGAGAAGGACGACTTTCGAAGGCCGGATCATTTAGGGTCTCCTCGCACGACGATTCGCCGCTCCTTTGCACGTAAAGGTTCGGGCCTCCCCGCAGGAGCCCGTCCCCGGAAGGTCCTATCTCGAATACAAGATCACGTGAGGCGGGGAATATGAGAGCATCGATGGACGTACGAGCGTCCAACGCTTATGGATTGCGCACGGGGCTTGGGCTGCTGCTCTTGCACCTGGGAGCGCTGCTTGCATTCGTCCCGGCATTTTTCAGCTGGTCGGCGCTGGGCGTCGCGGTGCTACTCTATTGGGCGACGGGAGCCGTCGGGATTTGTCTGTGCTACCATCGCATTCTCACGCATAAGAGTCTGGAAGTTCCCAAAGCGCTCGAGTACGCGATGGCCACGCTCGGTGCAATGACGTTGCAAGGCGGACCGATCGAGTGGATTTCGACGCACCGTGCCCATCACGCGAAGTCCGATCGCGAAGGCGATCCGCATAGCGCGCGGCGCGGTCTGCGCTGGGCGCACATGGACTGGCTCTACCTGCGTAACGAACATCGCCTGAGCCTCACGGAGCAGCAGCGCCTCGCTGCGGACCTGTACGCTCAGCCGTACTACCGCTTCCTCGAAAAGACGACGCTTCTTTGGCAAATCGGCCTCGGCGCCGTGCTGTTCGCGCTCGGCGGGATGCCGTGGCTCGTCTGGGGACTCTTCGTCCGCATCGTCGTGACCTACCACCTCACGTGGTTCGTGAACAGCGCCGCCCATTGGAGCGGCTACCGTTCGTTCCGCACCAGCGACCTCTCGACGAACAACTGGTGGGTCGCCCTCCTCGCGTGGGGTGAAGGCTGGCATAACAATCATCACGCCTTCCCATTCTCGGCACGGCACGGCCTGCGCTGGTTCGAAATCGACTTCACCTGGCTCACGATCAAATTACTCGCCACGCTCCGCCTCGCGCGCGACGTCAAGACCCCGACACAAGCGATGATGAAGCGCCTTGCACTCGACGCGAGAAGCGCGCTCGACGATGCGAAGGCGGCGGCTACCCCCAGACCGCGCGCGACGTCGCCATCATAAGGTCGATCTTCCATAGCTGGATAGCGCAACGCTGACGTTCAGCCTCTAAGGCAAACCTAAAAGGGTCCAAACCCGCGAGCCCGCAAATGATGAAACGGTTGCGGTGCGGGGCGCCCTAGCGGACGTGGGGCGCGATCACCGCGAACATCGCGCCCACGACGATCCCGATCCCGCCGACCGTCGCGCCGATTTGGCCGATCATGAGCGCGTTCATCCGGTCCAGGCTCACGTTGAAGTCGCCGAAGCGTTTGTCGATGGCGTCGAGCCTCGCCTCGAGAACGGCGATGTCGGACTTCAACTCCGATTTCAGGAGCGCGAGATCGGCCTTTGTCGCGACGACATCGAGGACGGTCGTCGCGACGTC
>DATNIC010000215.1:0-4795 GCA_035604635.1 Binatia bacterium | reverse complement strand
CTTCGTTGCGACTATGCCAAGGACGGTCGTCGCGACGTCGGCGATCGCCTGCGCCTGAGGATCGGTGAACCCCGCCTCGACGAGGGTCTTATGCTGCTTGTGGGTATCGAACACGACGGCCACTCGCCTGAATCATCGCCCTACGATTATACCGCAGCATGAGCGCGGTGTGAACGGTTTGTTTCCGCCGATCCGCTAGCCCCAGACGGCGCGGGCGGTCTCCAGCATGCGATCGATCTTCTTCCACTGGTCGGTCTCGCCGAGCTGGTTGCCGGCGATACCTGAGGCGAAGCCGCACTGCGGGCTGAGCGCGAGTTGTTCGAGCGGGAGGTATTTCGTCGCTTCGTCGACACGCCGGCGCAGTTCGTCGACGCTTTCGAGCTGCGGGCGCTTGCTCGTGATCAAGCCAAGGACCACGATCTTCCCTTTCGGCACGAAACGCAGCGGCTCGAAGCAGCAGGAGCGCTCGTCGTCGTATTCGAGGAGAAAGCGCTGGTGCGCGAGCTGCCCGAAAAGCTGCTCGGCGATCGCGTCGTAGCTCCCCTTACGATGCCACTGGCTGCGGCTGTTCCCGCGGCAGAGGTGGATGCCGAACGTCACGTCGGGAAACTTCGTAACGATCGCGTTGTCGGCGCGGATCGAGCGCTCGAGATTCTTCTGCGGATCCTCCCCGCGGGCGCGCATCGCGCCGAGCGTCCCCTCATCGACGTACGCGGTATAGCCGGGCGCGTCGATGTGGACGTAGCGGCAGCCGGCGGCCCGCAGCCCGTCGATCATCTCTTGTTCGACCTTGACGACGTCGGTGACGAAGTCGTCGAGGCCGCCGGGATAGACGTCGAGCGACTCCTCATAGGCGTAGCGTTGCGAGAGACGATCCGGACCGATGATCGAGACCTTGACCGGCTGCGTCGCGATGCTCGCCGCGAACGCATATTCCTCGAGCGGGACGTTCTTCGTCAACGTCAAGCGCTGCGTGACCGGCCGGCGCACTTCGTTGCCATGCTCTTGTTCAAGCGGTTTAGGCGCGGGATTCGATTCGACGCGCGCAGCCGCACCGGCGACGATCGCCCTGCGCCACGGCTCAGTCCCGGCGACATCTGCGAAGCTCTCCATGAACTGACGGCGGCGGAACTCGCCGTCTGTGAGGATCGGCAAGCCGTGCCGCTCCTCGTCCGCGATCAGCGCGCGAATGGCGGCATCTTGAGCGGCACGCAGTCCGCTCGGATCGAGCGTCCCAGCGGCGAAGGCGGCGAAGGCGTCCTTGAGCGCCTGGGGCCGCAAAAAGCTCCCGACGAGGTCGACCCGGAGGGCTTCGAATCCGGGCGCAACCGCCACCGGGTTATAGGTAGTGTCATGAATTCCACTGCTCACGTGCGTGTCGTCCCCGCTCAGCGTATGGTCGAGGGTGGCGGCTTCGTCGTCCACCGCCCGTTCCCGGTTCCGGGACTCTCGTTTTTCGACCCGTTCCTGCTCATCGACGAGATGGGGCCCGTCGACTACGGTCCCGGCGAGGCGATCGGCGCGCCCGATCATCCGCATCGCGGCTTCGAAACCGTAACGTACATGATCGACGGTGCCATGGACCACGAGGATTCGCACGGGCACAAGGGCTCGTTGCGCAACGGTGACGTCCAATGGATGACGGCCGGCTCCGGCGTGATCCATTCGGAGATGCCGTCGAAGGAGCTCAAGGAGCGCGGCGGCCATATGCACGGTTTCCAGATTTGGGTGAACCTGCCGCGCGAGCTCAAGATGACCCGCGCACGGTATCAAGAGTACACGCACGATCGCCTCCCGGTCGTGAGCGGAGACGGGCGCTGGATCCGCGTCATCGCGGGCGAGGTCGACGGCGTGAAGTCGCCGATCGAGACGACCCATCCCTCAACGCTCTTGCACGTGAAGCTCGAGCCGAACATCGCAACGACCCTCAATATCGCGCCCGGATCGAATGCGATCGTCCACACGATCTCCGGCGGCGGAGTCGTCGAAGGGAACGATCTGCGCGAGCACGAGGATGCGCTGCTCGAAGGCGCGCCGCAGACGTTGCATCTCGCTGCCGGATCCAAGGGATTCGAGGCGCTGGTTCTAGCCGGCGTCCCGCTGCACGAGCCGGTCGCGCGGTATGGTCCGTTCGTGATGAATACGCGCGAAGAGATCCAGCAAGCGGTTGCGGATCTGCAGGCCGGCCGCTTCGGCGAAATCGCGCGCGAGAACTAGGGAGCGCGTTCCTCCGGCGCGAGCACGCTGGCGTGCCCCCACGTGCCGTCGTAGTCGCGCCGATTCCGTTCGGGCAAGAAGCGCTCTTCGATCTCGCGGACGTGCTCGAGCCCGACCAGCTTATGCTGATCGGCTGCGCCCCATTTGGTCGCGCGGATCCGGGCGGCGTATTCGTACATCGCTTCCGGCCCACGCTCGTAGAAGTCGTTGAGCACCATCCAGGCCGCGTTCATCCCGACGGTCGCGGCAACCGTCGGGTAGAGCGCGATTTTCGCCCCGAGCTGCTCGAACTCGAGCGGTGTCGGAGCGGGAAGCGGACCACCCCACAAAGGCATCACCGGCGCCGGGATGGCTTTGCATGCCTGCGCGATCTGCTCGCGCGTTTCGACCGTATTGAGCCATATGAAGTCGGCGCGCCCTTTCTCAACGTAGGCGACCGAGCGCTCCAAGGCTTCCTCGAACGTCCCACCTTCCGCTCCGATCAAGTCACAGCGTGCGCAAATCACGAACGACGGGTCGATCTCGTCACGCGCGGCGGTAGCGGCTGCGATTTTCCCGACCGCCTCGTCCATCGGAATGCAGCGGCGGCCGGCCGACGTCCCGGATTTCTTCGGAGCTTCCTGGTCCTCGATCTGCAAGGCAGCGACGCCCGTCCGGATCATCTCCGCTACCGTGTACGCGACGTTGACCGCGTTCCCGAATCCGGTGTCGCAGTCGACGAGGATCGGGATGTTCGTCCGCGCGGCGACGTGCCGCACGTGGTCGGCGATGTCGCGTAGACCGACGATCCCCGTATCCGGGACGCCGTAGAGGAACGCCGACGTCTGCGAACCGGCCACGAAGAAACATTCGAAGCCGATCGTCTCCGCCATCCGCGCGTAGAGCGGGCTGAACCCACCGGGCATGACCGTCAGCTTCGGCCGGGCGAGGATTTCGCGAAATTTCAGCCGCTTCTTGCGCGCCTCGCCGATAAATTCGTTCATCAATGATTCTCCAAGAGAGCGCTACTTGACCGCGTATTCGCTGATCATTTCCCTCGCGTCGAATGATTTGGGGATAGCCTTATACTTCGCGGCCGCGTCGATAAGGGGTTGAATGTCGCTTGGATCGAGCGTGAGGTCATATTTGGTGCGAGCCATGTGCGCGATGGTCGCGACGTCGATCCCGGAAAACCTCGACAACAGATCGATCGTTTGCTGGGTATGCAGGTTGCAATAGGCCGACGCCTTCTGTATGATCGCGCTGAACTTCCTGATCGTCGCCCCATGCTTTGCAACATAGTCTGCATCGGCGAACCACGCCGCCTGAAGGAAACGCGTCGCAATCCCGGTGACGGCGTCTCCGAGCAGCCGGTATCTCCCAGTCGTCAGACTCTGTGCCATCTGCGGATTGACCACCGTCCCCGCAGCCACCCGTGCGGCATCGAGCGCCACCGACACCTGCGACCCCGTGGTCTCGACGAAGCGGATCGACTCGGAATCACCGCCGTTCTTGTCGATCCACGCGCGGGTCGCTACGGACAGCACGTCGTTGAGGCCGGGGACGGAAACGATTTTCCCATTGAGATCGCGGGCCGTACGGATAGGGCCGTCCTTCACGACGAGGATGCCGCTGGTCGGCTCTGCACTCACGAAGACCCCCGACGGTGCTACGAGAGTCAGCGGGATTCCGCGGGAGTGCGCGCTGATAAGCGGGAGCATGCTCGACCGCCCGAGATCGGCGGCACCGCCGGCCACCGCGGCGGCAACTGCGGCGCCGTTGTTGACCGCTTGGATCTCAACGTCGATGCCCGCAGCGCGGAATAGCCCGTTGGCCTGAGCGTAGAGGACCGGTGTGACGTCATCGTTCGTCGATGAAGCCACACGCAAATGTACGAACGAAGGTTGTGCACCGGAAGCATTCGGCGCACACGACAAAGCGACGGCCAGAAAGAGTGCCGCGGCGCTACGCGCGCTCGTGCTCCTTGCCGGTGCTGAAGTGCACGTGGTCGTGATCGTCGTCGCCGTGCACGTGAGCGTAGTCGTCGTGCTCGTGGGCGAGGTGCATCTCGGAATGCCGCGGGTCATCGCGTGGGACGAATCCAACGCCGGTCGCCGACGGGTCCTTCGAAATCGGGATGATCGTCTTTTGGAAAAGCATGTTCATGAACATGTACATCGGTTTCGTCTTCATCACGAGCGCGCGCGCCGGCTTGTCGGGACTGCGGTTGAAATGCTGATGGACGCAGTTGTTGTGCACGATCGCGACGTCGCCCGCTTCCCATTCATACCGAACGCCGTCGTGTTCTTCCGCGCCCTCGCCGTCGAGGATGTAGAACACCGCCTCGTTGACGTGACCATGCTTTTGTGAAACGCCTCCGGGTGCGTACTCTTCCAAGTGGATGTGAAGAGTTTGCCCAAGACCATCCTTTGGAATCAGATAGTCCCGATGGAACTGTTGCGGATATCCCTTGAAAGGAAGGTCGCGCGCTTTCCGCACCCGAGGCAAGGACCGCAATCTCGCGAGCTCCTGCGCCAAATTGTACTCGCCCTGGATGCCCCGCACGAAGACGCGGTCCTTCATTTTCGTGTGGTCGACC
>DATNIC010000214.1:0-6644 GCA_035604635.1 Binatia bacterium | reverse complement strand
CAGCGCCGCGACGATGTCGCCGTGATCGTCGACGATCACGATCGCGCTCGGAAAGCCCGCCGCTTTAGCGGCCTTTGCGATCGCATCGATAGCGCTTCGCGCGGTCTGCTCCAACGTCGATCCTGCCACGAATCAGCCGTCGACCCCCTCAAGCACACCGGCGCGCAACGCCGTTTCGTAGTGATAGTCCCAATTCTTGCGCACGACTTTCGGCTGCGCAATCTCGGCACGCGCCTCCGCTAGTTCTTCGCCGCGCAGGACGTGCGGCTCACCGACCTGCAGCGCGTTGAATTGTGCCTTCGCATTGTCCTCGGCAGCGACGATCCAGTTCATCATATGCTCGACGCTCGGGCCCGCGAGGACGAAGCCGTGTCCACGCAGAGTCACCGCCGTCCCGTCACCCAGGAGCGTCGCCACCGCCTTGCCGCGCGCCTCGCTATCGATCAGGTGCGCGCGCGGGTACACGGGTACGCTCTCCGGCAAGAACGCTCCGACTACAAAGACCGGCTGCAGCGCCCTCCCGGCGATCGAGAGCGTCACGATGTGCTGGGGATGCGAATGTTCGACGGAATGGACGTCGGGGCGGCGCAAGTAGATCTCACGATGGATGTGCAGCTCGCTCGGCGGCTCGTCACCGATCCCGATCCGCTTGCCGGTCTTCAAGTCGACCGGGACGACGTCGTGAGCGGTCAGCGTGGACCGGCTCGCGCGCCGTGAGTTGATCCACATCGTGTTGGGATCCTCCGCATCGCGCATGCTCACGTGACCGTTCATGTCCATGACGCCGGCGAAATTGATCATGCGCACGGCCCGCGCGATCAAGCCGCCGTAGCCGAAACCGAGCGAGGCCGGTTCTTGCGCCGCAAGCGCCATCAGAACTTTGCCACCATGTCGTCTTTGAGGACCTCGCGCCAGTGTCCGTTCAGCTTCACCTGCCGATCGACGGCGCGCACGTGACGGAAGGTCTTCGGATCGACGCCGCGCGGCGTCCCGCCCTCGTCGTTCACGCGAATCGCTTCGAGCAACAATTGCCGCATGACGATGATCGCGCGATCGCTCGTCCCCAAATGCTCCTTCGAACGATCGACGATTTTCCCCATCCCTTCTTGCAAAGCGAAATCTTGCGTGTTGACGCCCGTGATGCCGGTGAACGTCTGCGTCTTTTGAATCTGGCGGTCGACTTCGTAGTCGTTGCTCAGGTTGAGCTTGAGCCGGAACGTCCCTGGGATCATTTGTTCGGGTGCGCGGCCGTAGTTGAGCTCGAGCTCGTGCGCTGCTTCCTTGGTGATCGGAATCTTCGGATCGTACGAGTAGTACCAGTTGTAGACGTTCGTCGCGCCCTCGTCGACCGGCACCCAAATGTGGCCGCTGATCGTCGGAGTCTTTTCCATCCCGCCCTTGCGCCCGATCACGCGGCCGCGCATCTGCTGCGCCGGCATGAAATAATGGTAAGCGCGGACGTAGTGCTGGTCGCCGATCTCACGGATGCCCGCGTAGGTGTAGCCGTAATCGGTCCGCTCGACCTCCAAGCGCGGCGCGGTGTCGTAGTTACGCAGGTACGACTTGTCGCCCACGCTCTGATTGTGCGCGAAGGACGAATGCGACGTATCGAGGCCGCCTTCGAGCGCCTGCAGCCAGTTGCAGTCCTCGTACGTCTTCGAAGTGAAACGATGCGTCGCGGGGGCGCGGACGAGCTCGTAGTCCGGCGGCTCGGGTTGCAGCTCCGGCGGACCCATATAGGTCCACACCATCCCGCCGCCTTCCCACGTCGGATAGGATTTGATCGTCACCTTCGTCTTGAAGAGCGAGTCAGGCGGCTCGGACGGCATGTCGACGCACGCGCCGCTCGCGTCGAACTTCCAGCCGTGGTAGACGCAGCGCAAGCCGCACTCTTCGTTGCGGCCGAAAAACATCGGCGCGCGCCGGTGAGGACAGTACGCGTCGACCAGCCCGATCTTCCCGTTCGAGTCGCGGAACGCGATGAGGTCTTCGCCGAGGATTCGTATGTGCACCGGCGGTCCATCAGGCTCAGCGAGCTCGGACGACAGGGCGGCCGGTACCCAGTAGCGCCGGTAGAGATTCCCCATCGGCGTGCCTGGTCCGACTCGCGTCAGGCGTTCGTTCTCTTCAGGCTTCAGCACAGTTAGACTTTATATGCCTCCAAGGTTTCGGGTGCGAACAGGTCGCGGGGCTCGAGTTGTCGCGGCGAGAGACCCTGCTCGTGATGATAGCGCAAGAAGGTCTCGAGGGTTTTTACGTTTTTCTCTAGGCCGTAGGGCCAGAAATCTTCGCCCATCAGGGCCCGGGTCGCCTCGCTGTAGGCCGGCGTCCACGGCAGCATCGTCTTCGTCACGCCGGTGTGGTGCAGGTTCTCGTACGCGACGGCTTGCGCGCGGATGAACGCCTTGTAGAGCTCGACGGCCAGCCACCGGTGGCGCTCGTAGAGCTCGCGGCGCAAGACGAGCGTGTGCATGATCGGAAAGAGTTGCGTTCGCTTATAGTAGTCCTGCTCGACCGTCACGGAATCCTCAAAGAGCCGGCGGACCGCGCCGTTCTTGCCGTAGCTGGAGGGCGCTTCAGCCGTGTAGAGCGCATCGATCTCTCCGGTCGCGATCATATCCGAGAGGGTGCGGTCCGGCGGGATCGGGGCTACCTTGATGTCGGCCGGGAGCTTGAGCCCGGGCTTCTCCACTCGACCCGGGTGTTCTTCACCGCCCGTGAAGTAGGAGACGCTCGCGACCGGGACCGCGTACTCGTCCGCGAGGATGCCGCGAATCCACACGGCTGCCGTCATCTGATATTCCGGGACGCCGATGCGCTTGCCGATCAGATCCTTCGGCTCGCGAATCCCGCTCTTTTTCGAAACGTAAATGCTACCGTGTCGAAAAACGCGCGACGGAAAGACCGGGATCGCAACGAACGCGTCGTCCCTGAACTTCGACATCGTGTACGACGAAAGCGACATCTCCGCCGCATCGAATTCGCGATGCGCGATCATGCGCAGAAACGTCTCTTCGACGCGCAGGGTCAGATACGTGAGATCGACGCCGTCGACCGTGACGCGGCCGTCGGCCAAAGCCGCGGTCCGATCGTAGTCCCAGCACGCGAGCGTCAGGGAAGCGTTGGGCAACTAGTTCCCCCACGGATTGATCGTGACGTGAATCGCTCCGTTACCGTCCTTGTCGCGAATCTCGCCCGCAACGAGACGCACGGCCTCGTCGGCACCTTCCAGACCGAACTCGTGCGTCGACATCGCCTCGAGATCGACGGCCCCCGCCTTCATCAAGTCGAGGGCCATCTCGACGGACTTGAAGCTGTGTCCGCGCACGCCGCGCAGCTCGACGGCTTTCGTGATCACCATGTCCAGATCGAAGCCGTCGATCGCCTTGCGCTTGAACGCGGCCGTCAACAATTTTCCGTTGCGCCCTTTGAGGATGTCCAGCCCGCCGTTGATCACTTCGGTCGCACCGCCCGATGAGACGTCGAGGACGAGATCGGCACCGTAGCCGTCCGTGATCTCGCGAACCCGCTCGCGCATCGATTCTTGATCGACGGCGATGACGTGGTCGGCGCCGAGCTTCTTGGCGACCTCGAGTCGGTGCCCGTCACGCGCCAGGCCCGTACAGATCACGGTCCGTGCTCCCGCCGCCTTCGCTGCAACGACGCACGCCAAGCCTTGCTGACCGGGCCCTTGGACGACGACGGTTTGACCCGGACCGGCTTGACCGTCGAGATAGGCCCACTGAAAGCCGTTTCCGAGCGGGAGCGCCATCGCGGCAAGACGCGGCGAGACGCCTTCGGGAACCTTGTGCAGGACGGCGCGCGGATGGATGTAGGTGAACTGGCTGTAGCCGCCCCACAGACCCGGCCAAACGGTCGTCTTGGTCGAACCGTAGCGCAGCCCCGTCGGGCCTTTGTGGTTGGTCAACTCGCACGCGCGATATTCGCCGGAGCGGCAAAAATCGCAGTGACCGCACGGCAAGTACTCTTCGAGTGCGACATAGTCGCCTTCTTTGACGCCCCAGCGCTCCGCAGCAAGCTCGCCGAGCTTCTCGATGATCCCGACGTTCTCGTGCCCGAGAATGCGCGGCACCTTGCTCGAATCTGCGTACATCGGGACGTCGGCCCCGCAAATCCCAGCGCGCAGTACGCGTAGGAGACCGGCGTCGGCCGGGAGCTCCGGCAGGGGGAGCTCGCGGATCTCCATCTTGTGGGGAGCGATCTGCACCGCCGCCCGGCTATGTCCGTCTATTGTAGTCATTTTTAAAGGCGCTCCGGCCCAGCCTGCGCGCCCCCCACTTCGTGGGGCCCCCAAACTTCAAGGCCCTTCAGCATTCGTGTTTTGGAAAGATGCCCCGAGGGGGCCTGAAGGTACATTATATCGATACGAGCGGCGTCCCCGGTCGGGCGGTCATCGCCTCACGCGCGCCCTCCTGGAAGGGGACGTTCCGCGGCAGCACGATCGACGTCGAACGCACCCGCTGATGCTCGGGGTCGAGTGCCGGCGGCGCTTCATTGCGATCGCGCAGCGCTACCGCGGCATTCATGAGGCGCTGGCGCGCGGCAATAATCCCCGCGTCGCTCGTCCCCAGACGCTCGCGCGTGCGGTCCTGGATCGGCCCCATGCTCTCCTGCGCGGCCTGATCTTGGATGGCGATCCCCTTGACGCCGCTAAACGTCTTCTCTTCTTTTTGCGCCTTGCGATCGATGAGATAGTCGTTCGTCTTGTTCGCCTTGGGAATGTAGGTTCCGGGGATATTGACGGAGATGTTCCCCCCGCCGCTCTTCAAGCTCTCGCGCAGTTCGTCCGAGATCGGCTTGTCGGGCGAATAGTACATGCTGAAGACCCAGCAGTTCTCGTCATCGATCGGGACGAACGCGTGGCCGCCGGTCGGATGATCGGCGTACGGCGGGATGATCGTGTACCACGGCATGATGAAGGGCGTAATCCGCCAGTAGTACTGATCGTCGCCGGCGTTGCGGCGCGCGCCGATCGAGAGTCCCCACTCGGTCTCCGCGACCTCGAAGCGCGGGCGCGTATCGCCTTTGAGGAACTCCGAGCCTTTCGAGCGGACGTGGAGCCGGTCGCCGTCGAGATCGTGGCGGTGCAGCACCGAGACGTGGCTCGAGTCGATCCCGCCTTCGAGCGCTTGCAAATAATTGGTGTATTGGAGCCGTTTGCTGACGAAACGCTGCGATGATGGAACCATCAGCCACTCGATCTGGGGCGGTAGCGGCTGGTGCTCGCGCGGGCCCATGTAGGCAAAAACGAGATCGCCGCGCTCGACGCACGGATACGCCGTGATCTGGACTTTGTTCTTGAAATTGCTCTCTTCGGGTTCCGACGGCATGTCGACGCACTGGCCGTTGACATCGAACTTCCAGCCGTGATAGCAGCAGCGTAATCCTGATTCTTCGTTTCGCCCGAAGTAGAGCGAGACGCCGCGATGCGGACAGAACTCGTCGACGAGCCCGATTCGTCCCTCGGTGTCGCGGAACGCGATCAAATCCTCACCCATGACCCGGACGCGCACTTGCGGGCAATCCGGCTCCGGCAGCTCCTGCGCGAGCAAGATCGGTACCCAATAGTGCCGGAAGAGCGCGCCCATCGGGGTATGCGGTCCGACGCGGACGAGAAACTCTTGCTGCTCCCGAGTCGTCGCCATCGCTAGCCGCTCACCACTTGACGGCCAGACCCTCGGCGAAGACGGAATGCCAGTCGTCGCCCTGCTTGATGAAGTTGTCGTACGCGCGAACGCTGCGGTGTGTTCGCGGCTCGAGACCGCGCGGCGTCCGGCCGCCGGCTGCGACGTCGGCCGCTTCGAGCAGGAGCTGACGCGTGGCGATGATCGCGCGATCCGACGTACCAAGATGCTCCTTCGAACGGTCGACGATCGGGCCCATCCCCTCTTGGAGCGCAAAGTCTTGCGTGTTGATCCCTTTGATCCCGGTGAACGTCTTCGTCTTTTGCAATTGGCGATCGATCATGTAGTCGTTGGCCAGCGTCTTCCGCAGGCGAAACGTTCCGGGAACAAGATCGTCCTTGCCGCGGCCGAAGAAATCTTCGTCTTCTTCGGCTTTCTCGCGGCTGATCGGGGTCTGGGGATCATAGCCGTATTGGAAGTTGAAGACCCATGTGTGCTCGTCGTCGATCGGAAGCCAGAAGTGACCGTGGATCCGCGGCAAATGCTCGTGTCCTTCGACGCGATGCCAAGCCGTGACGTTGCCGCGAATCTGAATCGCCGGCATCACGTAGTGGTAGACGCGGAGGTAGTCCTCGCCGCTGCCCATGTTGCGCGTCGAGGTATAGTAGAAACCGTACTCGGTCCTCTCGACGTCGAGGCGCGGAGCGCCGTCGCGATTGCGAATCCAATTCTTATCGCCGATCTTTTCGTTATGCACGAAGGACGAATGCGACGTGTCGAGCCCGCCCTCCAAACCTTGCAGGTAATTGGCGTGCTCGAACGTCTTGGAAACGAACCGGTGCGTCGACGGAACGCGCAGCAGTTCGTAGTCCGGCGGCGCGGGCATCAGTTCGCGCGGACCCATGTAGGCCCAGATGAGATCGCCGGCCTCGAGCGTCGGATACGCCGGGACCGAGACCTTCGTTTTGAACAGCGAATCGGGCGGCTCCGAGGGCATAT
>DATNIC010000213.1:0-4968 GCA_035604635.1 Binatia bacterium | reverse complement strand
TACCGCATACGTCGCGCCCAGCACCGTCATGATCCCGCCGAATCTGTTCATCGTCCACGACGTTCCGTACGACGACACGCACACCGGCTGGATCGTCACGCACTGGGATCCCGATCGCCCGGTCGATCGCGAGCGGATGACGCGCGTCATGGGACTGTACACCGGCGACATCTGGGTCGCCGGGCGTATGGACCAGTCGCGCGAGAACAACTACCGGCAGAATCGCGGGGCGATGCGCAACGGGAGCTGGTCCGGCCTCTATGGACTTGGTCCCGAAGACGCGGCGGTGAATCTCTCGCAGGGGCCGATCCTCGACCGCAGCAAGGAGCATCTTGTCCCGGCTGACGTCGCGTGCACGCGGGTACGGCGGATCTTGCTCGAATCCGTCGCGCGCGTACAGCGCGGCGAAGATCCCATCGGGCTCCATCCGAAGAGCGCCGGGACGATCAAGGCCGTCGAAGAGACGATTCCCGAAGATGTCGCTTGGACATCGTGCGTCCCAGGCAACGTCGAGATCGCTCAACGCAGCGACGATCGGGCGGCCGTCGCCTCGCACTAAGTTTCGCGAACGGGGGTCCGGAGATGGGGAAACTCGAGGGCAAAGTCTGTGTCGTGACCGGAGGCGCCGGGAGCATCGGACTCGCCAGCGCCCGGCTTTTCGCCCGGGAGGGCGCGAGCGTCATGCTCGTCGACGTCCGTGAATCCGAGCTGAAAACGGCGCACGCGGCGCTCGGCGGCGGGAAGGCCGCGTATTGCGTCGCCGACGTCAGCCGCTCCGATCAGGTCAAGGGCTACGTCGACAAAACGGTCGCGACATTTGGGAAGATCGACGTCCTGTTCAGCAACGCGGGAAACTTCGGCGGGACCGCACCGATCGAGGAGTTTTCCGAAGAGAACTTCGACGCCGTGATGGCCGTGCACGTTCGCGGTGGATTCTTGGCGTGTAAGCACGGCCTACCGCAGATGAATGAGGGCGGGAGCGTCATCATCACCTCGAGTACCGCCGGCTTGCGGGGCGGCGGCGGCGGAGCGTGTGCCTACACAACGGCTAAGCATGCGCTGGTCGGACTCATGCGCTGCGTTTCAAAAGAGACCGCGGGGCGCCGCATTCGCGTCAACACGCTTCATCCCGGTCCGGTCGACAACGCGTTTCAGCTCAACGTGGAGAAGGAGATCGGGCGCCTGAAGGGTTTCGATGCGACGCAATGGTTCAATCAGATGATTCCGATGCATCGCCACGCGGCGCCTGAGGAAATCGCAAAGGCCGCATTGTTCCTGGCGAGCGACGACAGCAGCTTCATCACCGGGACGACGTTCGTCGTCGACGGCGGACTGAATGCATAAGCTCCATCGTGGCCTTTCACCGCTCGACTTTCCGGACAGCCCGCTCGCTCGGGCGGTGCGGCAACCGATGATGCTCGGCCTCTTCTTGCCGACGCAGACGGGCGGCTTCTCGCAATCGAAGTTCCCCCGGGCGACCCGCTGGGAGTTCGACTACAATAAAGAGCTGACGCTTGCGGCGGAGGCGCATGGTTTCGATTTCGTCTTCGGCTTACAGCAGTGGGTCGGCAAGGGCGGCTTCGGGGGCGAGATCAAGTACCGCGAGAACTTTCTCGACCCGTTCATCTCGACGGTTGCGATCGGCGCGCTGACGACGAAGATCATCACGATCTCAACCGTCCACATCCTCTACGGGAATTGGCATCCGCTGCATCTCGCGCGCTTCGCGGCGACGGCGGACCATATCTCGGGCGGCCGGTTCGGGCTCAATATCGTGACGGGATACGATGCGCGCGAACCGTTGATGTTCGGGATGACCCGTATCGCCCATGATGAACGCTACGAGCGCGCCGACGAGTTCGCCTCGATCATGGAAGATCTGTGGGCGGGCGACGACAACCTCACCTACGAAGGGCGCTTCTATCAGCTCGACGGCGCGTATGTGTCGCCGCGTCCGCGCTACGGACGGCCGCTGATGGTCTCGGCGAGCGCATCGCCGGCCGGTTTCGCCTACGCGGCGAAGCACTCGGATGTCGTGTTTACCTCGAGTCCGGCAGGGGCGGTCTTCGAAAATGCGATCAAAGCGCTGCCCGGGCACGTCAAGAGCATGCGCGAAGCCTATGCGAAGACCGGACGGACCGGAAAGATCATCATCTTCCCCTTGATCGTGTGCAAGGAAACCCACGAGGCAGCGATGGCCTACCGCAATGCGATCGTCGAATATGCCGATCTCGAATCGATCCGCGCGTATACGGCGCGGCATCAGGCCGGTGACGCGCACGGCTGGAAAGATCACGTCCCTGCCGACCGCATCATGGGCGGCCACATTCAGATCGTCGGCAGCCCCGAAGAAGTCGCCGATCAGATCGAGGAACTGAAGGAAGCCGACTTCGACGGCATCCAGATCGGCTTTTACGACTACATGCCGGATCTCGAATTCTTCGCAGCGAGCGTGCTGCCGCTGCTCGAGAAGAAGGGGCTGCGTCTCTCCGCGCGCGTCAGCGCTTAGACCGTCCGGCTACGAGGTTAGCGCGTTCGGGTTGCCGTTCAGGTCGCGATCAGCGCGCCGTCGCCAACGCCGGAGCCGCTCCCTCGTATTTATCGAACTGCGGTGTAATGCCGGCCTTGCGCATTTCGTCGAGCCACATTTCGTGGATGCGCGGATCCTGGTCTTCATATTCTACCTGGCTGCCGCCCAGCTTGATGCTCGTCGAAACTTGGCCCTGCGAACCGTCATCGGCACTCGATACACGGCGGAGGGCTTCGGTGAGCGGATACCGGGCATTACTCCCCCCGATCACTGCCAGATACCGCGACGGAACGGTGCTCGTCGTGAAATGCTGGTGAAACTGTTTGTCGATCGGCGCGAAGACCATGCCCGGGCTCCAGTCGACGCGCGAGAAGTCTTTATCGCCCTCAACCCAGAGCAGCGAATAGCCCTTACCGGTGACGGTGAAGATATGCGCGCCAGGACCATGACGGTGCGCCTTCTTGTACGTCCCCGTTTGGATTTCGGAGATGTGCGCGTGCATGTTGCCGTCGGCCAGCATGAACCGCAGATTCGTTGCCCCCGCACCGCGCTCAGCCCATGCGGTCAATTCGATCTGGCTCAAGTCGTGGACGAAGTTCGTCTCCCAGATGTTGTGACCGGCACGAACCATCATCAGATCGCCCTCGCCCTCATAGTAACTATCTTTTCCGATGCGATCCTCGAAAAAGTAATCGTTATTGAAGATGAATCCGTCGTTGTGAAAGAGTTTCAGCATCATTGGCAGCGATGTCACCGATGCCAGCAAGGCGCGTTCTTGGCCGGAGCCGTTGTGGAACCGGTGCTTTGCGTTCAACGGAATCGCGAACATGCTGCGCGGTTGCCATTCGAAGCTCCGCTTGCGGCCGTCGGGAAGCTCGATTTGGGTGCTGCCGCGGCCTTCGATGACATAGACCACCTCTTCGTAGAGATGGCGCTGCGGATTCGTCGAGGCGCCGCCCGGAATGTCGATCGCGAAGAGATTGGCGAAATCGCCTTTGCCCGTGAGGTGCACGGCAACGCCGTTGACACCGTATCGCGGCCAAGGCTTCGTTTCGAGATTGGGGAGATCGCAACCGACGCCCTCGTAGACGGCGATGCCTTCACGTTCGACCCAGTCCTTGTATGGGTCGAGCGCTAAACGTGCGGCTTTGCTCGCCTCGGCCAGAGATACCATCGTGGCTCCTTTATTTTGGAATGAACGGACTATCGTTTGGCTGTAGCGATGATGTTGGCGAGTGCCTCGAGGGCGAGCTCGTAACCGAATGGGCCGAGTCCGAAGATGACGCCGGTCGCCGCTTTCGAGATGTACGAGACTTCGCGAAACGCGTCGCGACGATGGATGTTCGTCAAGTGAACCTCGATCGTCGGGACCCCGGCCGCGAGGATCGCATCGAGAAGGGAGACCGACGAGTGCGTCAGGCCGCCGGGATTGATCACGATCCCTTGCGCGGCCGTCCGCGCTTCCTGCACCCAGTCGACGAGCTCCCCTTCATGATTGCTTTGCCGAAACTCGAGCGTTAGTCCGAGCGCCGATGCGCGCCTGCGGCACATCGCCTCGAGCTCGGCGAACGTCGTCTTTCCGTAGACGTCGGGTTCGCGGGTCCCGAGCAGATTGACGTTCGGCCCATTGATGACGAAAACGACGGGATTTGCCATACGTTATTTCTTGTTCCGGGCGCCCCAGGCGAAGACCGTCCCGACGCCTTGCTCCATCAGAGTGTCGAGATCGCCTTGCCATGGGTTGAACTTCGCAAGCGATTCTTTGAGCCAGATCTCCGCCTCGATCCGAGCGGCGAGCTCGCCGATCAGCGCATCGCCCGCTGCATGCAGCGTGCCCGGCTCGACGACGTCGCTGATCAGGCCCATCTCTCGCGCGCGAACGGCGTCGACTTGCCGGCCGGACATCACCAGATAGCGCGCAGCCTTCTCGCTCACGCAGCGGCGCAGGTAGCTCGCGACTAGCCCGGGCGGAAGATGGTACGTGATCTCGGGGAAGCTCACGACCGTGCCGCGTTCGGCGAGCGCGATGTCGCACTGCTGAATCAGGCCGAGCGCGGCCCCGTGCGCGTAGCCGTGGACGAGCGCGACGGTCGGCGCCTTCCATTTACCGACGCGCAAGTTGAGGCGGACGACGTCGTTGAGCGCCTTGCGAGCTGCCTCGGGCCCACCCGGGTGCCCGCCCGGCGAATGCGGACGACCCGCGGAAAATCCGTCGCCACGCCCGCGAAAGACGAGGACTTTCCGGTCGTCGCTCGCGTCGAGCACGGCGTGCAGCTCGCCGATCATCACATCGTCCATGACGTTCTTGGCTGCGGGGTTGGTAAACTCGACGATCGTCGCCGGATCGCCGTGCGTCACGCTGAGGCGCTTCGTCGCGGTATCGTTCATGCAGGGACCTTTACGGGTGCGTCTTGGATCAGGCGCCACACGTATTCGGG
>DATNIC010000212.1:0-28348 GCA_035604635.1 Binatia bacterium | reverse complement strand
AGTCGCCGTGGCACCGGACCGAAGGTATGAGAGTCTTCCGGATGCTTGGGACCATCGTCGGTGTGGGGCTTTTGCTCGCAGTCGCAATCGGCGTCTATCGCGCGGGACTCGACATGCCGCCTGCGCCCGGCGCGAGACCGGTCGTCATCGAACACGGCCTCGCGCAGGGCCGCCGGATCACCGGCCCATCATGGACGTTCGACTACGACACCGTTCAAACGAGTCCGGACGGTTCGCTTTCGGAAGTCAACGGCGTCCATAACGGCATCCTCTTTCGCAAAGGCAAACCGTTCGTCAAACTGTCGGCGCAGCATTTGGCCGTCAACACCGTAACCGATGACTTCAGCGCGAACGGGCCGATCCATCTCCTCATCCTCGATCCCAAACATCATCGGACGCTCGACACGGACGCTGCGATCTGGACGAACGCCTCGCAGACGCTGACGCTCTCGCATGCGGTCACGATCGACGACGACGGCGCGAAAGTCGTCGTCAAGAACGTCACGATCGATTTTCGAAAAGGTACATCCCGCGCGGGCGCGATGCAAGGCGCGATCGATCTCGGCCACGTTCGGTAAGAGCCGCTAGCGCGGCAACTTCGCGAGTTCGTGCTTGAGGAAGTCGATCGCGTCGATCGTCGACGGATCGACGCCGTACAAATACGCCAAGTAGACCGAGACGAAGTCGGCGATATAGACGAGCGAGCACAGCTTCGCGAAGCTGCTCGAACCCTCACTCCACACCTCCGTGATGCCGGCGTGCTTTGCGATCACCGCCTTGGTCAGCTCGACGCGCGCCGCAATCGCCCGCGATTCTCTGGGATCGCGCAAGATGACGACGTGCATGCTCGCCAATTGTGCCTCGGGGCCCGACCACGAGAGGATCTCGTTGTGATTGAGCTCGGGAAAGACGTTCGCGGCGGCGGGCGCCTTGGCGTTTTCGTTGATCTGGCCTTTCCAGCGCAGCGCGACGACGCCACGGTAGCCTTCGCTCCCATAAATGACGGGCAGGCGCCCGCACAGATTTTCGGCAAGACGCTTCGCAGGGTTCTTTTCGGTCGCGACATCGGGACCGTGTCGTGACGCAATCGAACGCGCGACTTCGACGGCTTCATCGAATGCAGCGTCGTCGATCGAAATCGCGCCCAAGCGCATCAGAATGACGAGGACCGGGACGAGGCTGAAGGCCAGCGCCGCGCGCGGCTGGTAGCCGCCGGGGACCAAGACCGTCGGATGTCCGCCTTCGTGCGCGAGCTCGCGCAGGCGCCCACCGCTCGTGATCGTGACGATCGTCGCGCCGTGTTCCTGAGCCTCTTGCGTCGCGGCGAGCGTCTCTTCGGTGTTCCCCGAGTAGGACGACGCGATGAAGAGCGTCCCTTCGCCGACGAAGGCGGGGATGCCGTAGTCACGGTTGACCGCCATCGGAATGCGGAGCGAACCTCCCAGGAGCGCGCGGGCGAGATCTCCGCCGATCGCCGATCCGCCCAAACCCGAGACGACGACGTTCCGGAACGTCTCCGGCGGCATCAGGTGCGCATCCAGCGCAATACGGCGGGCCGTCTCGAGCATGTCCGGGAACGAGAGTACCGTCGGCAGCATGCCGGCAGGATCGAGCTTCGAAAATGCGCTCGTATCGTCGAGGTTGTGGACCTTCATACTAGAATGGAACAACTCGCATGCAGCTACGTATCTTGGCCCTGTTATGGGTCGCGCTTTCGTGCAGTTCCTGCGGCTGGTTCCATCACTCGGCTTCGAGCGAGCCCGCTCCCAATGCGACTGCAACCCCGATTCCTGCATTGATCGCACGGCGTGGTGAGGAACATCCGCTCGCGGAAGCATTGGACGGAATCGGATTCAAACCGTTCATCCCGCAGCACGTCACGATCGTCACTGCTGCGGTGCTCCCGGCATTCTCCGGAGAAGATCTGCGCAAGAACCGCGGCCTGGGCGTCGAGTATGAATCAAGCGGCCGGCTCTTCGCCCTTTCGCAGTGGCCGTCGAACGGCGGCGGCGTCGAGGGCGCGAAACCGGCCGGAAGCGAAGCCGGTTGCGAGATCTCGTCGTTCCGGCGCGATGGGTTCTTGTGGGCGACCGCGACGCGCGTCGCGACGTTGCAGCCCGATGGAAATGTCCCGCCGAGCGCCGTCTTGCGCGAGACTCGGCGAATCATCCGCGAAGGTGCGTGTCGCGAACTCCGTTAGCTCTTGCGATCTTTGGATTGCGCGTTCTTTTTTGCTTCGGCGATCAGCTTCTTGACTTTTTGACCGCCCTTGTGGCCAATCTCTTCGTAGAAGTTGGGCCCGTACTTATCCTTGACGACCTTGCCGCCTTTTTGTCCGATGGCCTCGTAGAATTCAGCTCCGTGACGCTCGCGCGTGACCTGGCCGCCCTTGCGGCCGATTTTTTCGTAGAACCCCGATCCGTAGCGATTGCGGACCGTGTCTCCGCCTTTTTTCCCCGCTTCCCGGACCGACATCTCGCCGCCCGGCTTATCCTCGTCCTGCTGCTCCTTCGCGTCGCCCGCACGCGGGCGCTTACCCTCGGACATGAAGACCCCTATACGGCCCCGTTAGGGGCGTTTATGAATTTGTACGCTCCGTCGAACGACGCTGACTCTGGCCGCCCTTCTGGCCGATCTGCTCGTAGAATTCCGGACCGTACTTGCCCTTGGTCGCTTCCCCGCCTTTGCGACCGATCAATTCGTAAAACTGCGACCCGTATTTCGCCTTCACGCGGTCGCCGCCGCGCTTCCCAGCCTCGCGGACGCTCATTCCCCCGCCGTTGCCCTCGTTCGTGGCCATACGATACCAAAGACCTCCAAGCTATCGAGTTCTCCCTGGCACGTACCCATCCGAGCGCCCGCTAAACCAATGCTGACCACCATTTTCGAAGGAGGCCGAATCTACGATGGGACCGGGAGCGCACCTTTCGTGACGGACGTCGCTATTGCGGACGATCGCATCGCGCTCATCGGCGATCTGAGCGATCGTGATGCTCTCGAGCGTGTCCCGTGTTACGGAGCGGCGCTCGCGCCGGGCTTCATCGATGTCCATTCCCACTCGGACGAGTTATGGCTCGCAGATGGCCGCGCGCTCGGGAAGATTCACCAGGGCGTCACGACGGAGATCGGGGGAAACTGCGGATCGTCGCCCGCGCCGTTGCACGGTTACGCCCTCGAGCGACGGAAGCATCATGCTGCGCCCTACGGCGTCGAGGTCGCATGGTCGAGCTTCGATGAATTTTTTTCGCTCGTCGAGCGCGAGGGCGTCGCGCTCAACGTCGCGTCGCTCGTTGGACTCGGAACGACACGCGCGTGCATTAGCGGTCCGTCGGAGCGGCGGCTCGACGGCGACGAGCTCAAGGCGCAAGCCCTCCTCGTGCGCGAGGCAGTCGAACAAGGTGCCCTGGGCGTCTCCAGCGGCTTGGTCTACGAACCGTCGCGCTACGCGGACGTCGACGAACTCACGGCGCTTTCCATCGCTGCGCGCTGTGCCGGTGCGCCGCGCTACGTCTCGCACCTGCGCGACGAAGGCGACGGCCTGCTCGACGCGGTTGCCGAGGCCCTGGCGATCGGCGCGCGAGCCGATGTCGCAGTCCAGTGCTCGCATCACAAAGCAGCGTGGAAGCGCAATTGGGGCAAGGTGCATGCTTCACTCGAGTTGATCGATCGTGCGCGAGCGCGCGGCGAGAGGGTCTTCGCTGACGTCTATCCCTACGTCGCGATGTGGACCGATCTCGCGACGATCCTTCCCGAACAGACTCGTCGCGGCGGTCCCGACGCGACGTTGGCAAGGCTGCGCGATCCGCAAGCTTCGTCAGCGATCGCGCTCGCGCTCAATTTTCGCTACGATGAAGTATGGCATGACATGCTGATTACGGACGTCCGCGGTGAACGCAACTCACAGCTCGTCGGCCTGCGCATCGACGAGCTCGCGCAGCGATGGCGCCTCTCGCCGGCCCGCGCGGTGATCCGGCTCCTCGACGACGAAGAACTCGAGGTGGAGTGCGCTTTCTTCGTCATGTCGGAGGACGACGTCGCGACCGTCCTGAGCGCGGACTTCGTCTGCGTGGGAAGCGACGCATCGGCTCGGGCGCCTTCGGGACCGACCGCACGAGGGATGCCGCATCCGCGGACGTTCGGCTGCTTCCCACGCGTCTTCGGCCGCTTCGTGCGGCAGCGCGGAACCCTCGAAATGGCTGAAGCAATCCACCGCATGACGGCGCTCCCGGCCGAGATTTTCGGCATCGCCGAGCGCGGCACGATCGCTATCGGCCGCTATGCCGATCTCGTCGTCTTCGACGAGGACAAGATCGTCGATCGCGCCACGTACGAACAGCCCTACGCCTACCCAGGCGGCATCTTTCATGTCTACGTAAACGGCCGCGCCGCCGTCAAAGCAGGCGAAGCGACGTCCGAGCGCGCCGGACGCATCTTGCGGGGCGGACGTGGCTGACCTGCGTCTCTGCTTCGTCGTCGTGCTCGCGGTCGCATTGATCGCAGCGACCGTCCCGCCGATCGGGCTCAGCGTCAGCATCAAGCGCACCGCGAACGAGTTGCTCGCGCCGGTCACGGTGACGATCGGCTTGCGCAATCCCGGTCAGGTGCCCGTGATCGTGAGTTTCTTGACGACGGATCTCTACGAAATCGAGGTTCGCGACGAAAACACGCAGCTTTACAGTTCGCTGTTCGGGCACAAGGCCATCGAAATCGAGCGGCGCATCCCGCTTCCGCCGGGAGCCACGTCGCTCGGGTCGCTGGTGTGGGATGCGACGACCAACGATCGTCGCAGCCTCGCGCCCGGAACGTACACCCTGCGCGTCAGCATCCTCGGTTCGATCGTCCATCCGTCCTCCGATAGCCCGATCGCCTTTGCAACGCCGCTTGCGATTGCGTCGGCGAAAGCGCTCAAAGACGGGACCGCGGTGACCGTCGCCGGGGTCTCGCAACTCATCGCCGGCGTCCCGACCCTGGTCGGGGACGACGGCGATACGATACGCTTGAGCCGGTTGGCCCGGCCGCGCGCGCAGGGACGCTACGTCGTTCGCGGATATATCAGCAAAGTCAGCGACGCGATCACGCTCGGCGTCGAGCGCGCGATCCCCGCGTTCGACAATCTCGATCCCGAAGCGACTCCGCCGGCACCAAGGCCTGCGATGTCGTTCCCGCCGATCACGCCCTCTCCGCGCAGCTCGCGATTCTCCCCTTCCCCCAGGAGCTCACGATGACCACGGCTTCCGCGCACGCAGTGACGCGTGGACTCGCGAGCGCGATCGCGGGCTTCCGGCCTGCCGACCTTCCCGCACCGGTCGCGCACGAAGCGAAGCGCTCGCTGTTCAACATCCTCGCCGTCGCGATCGGAGCGAGCCGCCACGAAGGCGTCGAGATCATCCTGCGAGTCGCGGGGCACAGCGGTGGGACGCCGACGGTCCCAATCGCGGGCCGGGCCGAACGCGCCGACGCGCAGTACGGTTCGCTCGCGAATGGTTTTGCGGCGCACGTCGACGACTACGACGATACGCATCTCGTCACCGTGATCCATCCGTCGGCCGCAGCGATGGCGACGCTGCTGGGGATGCTCGCCTACACGAGGCCGAGCGGTGCGCGAGCGCTGACGGCGTTCGCGCTCGGATGTGAAGTTCAACTGCGCGTCGGGGTCGCGATCTCGCCGGCGCACTACGACCACGGCTGGCACATCACCGGTACGTGCGGAGTCCTCGGCGCCGCCGCGGCCGCGGCGTGGTTACTCGAGCTCGATGCCGATCGAACCGCGCAGGCACTCGGGATCGCGGCGTCGTCGCTCTTGGGGCACCGCGAAAGTTTCGGCTCGATGGTCAAAGCGTTTCACGCCGGCAAGGCGGCGGCGAACGGGATCCTCGCAGCGATCCTGGCGCAACGTGGGTTCACCGCACCGCCCGATGCCCTCGAAGCGCCCCACGGTTTCGCCGACGTCACCAGCATCCCGCATCGGATCGGCGAGCTCGACGTCGATCTGCGCAAAAACTTCGAATTACTAAAGAACACGTACAAACCATATCCCTGCGGGATCGTCGCGCATCCGGCGATCGACGCCGCCGTGGCGCTATCGCCGCGTATAGCGCAGCCGGCGGCGATCGAGCGCGTCACGGTCCGTTGTCATCCGCTGGTCCCGGAGCTGATGGGGAATCCCGATCCACACGACGGGCTGCAAGCGCGCTTCAGCGCGATTCACGGTGTCGCTGCCGGCATCTGCGACGGCAGGGTCGGACTTGCGCAATTCTCCGACGAGCGCGTCATACGCGACGACGTTCGGGCGCTGCGCGCCAAGACGGAGCTCTCGCCGCAGTCCGACGTCGCGCGCGACGAAGTCCGCGTCGAGGTCCGGCTCTCCGACGGGACGCGATTCGAAGAGCACGTCGAGCATGCGCGCGGCAGCCTCGAGCGGCCGCTGACCGACAAGGAGCTCTTCGCCAAAGCGCAGGCGCTCGTCGATCCGATCTTTCCCGGTCGCACCGCAAAGTTGCGCGAAGCGGTCGGCACGCTTGCCGACGCGCCCGAGACTGCGGCGCTGATCGAGGCGATCGTCCCGGATGGCGCTCGTGGTCACTGAAGCGCTCGCGGCCTTTGCCGCCGGACCGATCTCGCCGTCACGAACCACGCTCGACGTTGCGCGTCATTTGATCGAAACGAGCGTCGCGCGCGCACTCGCACAATCGAATGGCGCGTCCGTCAAGATTGCGCTCGAAGCCGCGCAGACGTTCGGGACGCCGCCGCAGTCGAAGGTGCTGGGCCACGACGTGCGGCTCTCCGCGCAGTGGGCGGCGTTCGTCAACGCGATGGCGGCGCACGCCGCAGTCGTCCCGGCGGTGCTCGCGCTCTCCGAACCGGCGGACGTGCGCGGAGAGGAACTTCTCGAAGCCGTCATCGTCGGGACGGAAGGCGGCCTGCGCATCGCCGAGAGCGTCGCGCCGGACCACACCGATCGCGGTTGGGATACCGCGGGGACGATCGCGCATTTCTCGACGGTCCTCGCGGCGGGCCGCATCGTCGGACTCGATGCCGCGCAGATGCGCAACGCGCTCGGCATCGCAGCGACCCAGGCCGCCGGGCTCTGGGCTGCGTTCGGCACGATGACGCAAACGTACCATCTCGCCAAAGCCGCTGCGGACGGTGTCGAAGCGGCTCTGCTCGGGCAGGCGGGGTTCACCGGTCCCGCGCAACCGATCGAGGGCCGCCGCGGATTTGCCGCGCTCCTCGCGCGCCGCTTTCGCCCCGACGAGATCACGAGCGGACTTGGGTCGCAATTCAAGATGGACCACACCGCGGTGCACGACGACGCGCCGCGCGACGCGCGCCTCCGCGACGAGTTAGCGCGCTACGCCTTGGCGTAACTCTTCGTAGACCCGTTCGATCTGCTCGCGCAGATACGGGAGATCGCGATCGTTTTCGATGACGAAGTCCGCGAGCCCGCGCGCATCGTCTTGATCGATCTGGACCTCCATCCGTTTCTCGATCGCTTCCCGGCTCCACCCCTCGCGCGCCGTGACGCGCGCGATCCGGGTCTCCGCGGGCGCGTAGATGAGGACCGTCTTGTCGCAATCCGAATAAAAGCCGCTTTCGAACAGCAACGGTATGTCGTGAATGACGATCGTCCCCGGCGCAGCGGCCTTCTCGAGCTCGGCTTCGCGGGCGCGCACGAGCGGATGCACGATTGCCTCGAGTTCGCGCAGCGCTTGCGCATCGGAAAAGACGATCCCGGCAAGCGCCGCCCGGTCGATCCTGCCGTCGCGAACGACCGCAGGCCAGCGTGCGGCGACGCGCTCGAATCCCGGCGTACCCGGTTCGACGACCTCATGCGCCAGTTGATCGGCATCCGTCACGACGGCACCGAGCTCGGCGAACATCGCGCCCGCCGTGCTCTTGCCGCAGCCAATGCCGCCGGTCAGCCCGACGCGCATAAGTTAGGAGCGTCCGATTTTGCCCATGCCGTCGTTGCCGTCAGGCTCATTTGCTGAAGCAAACTTCGCCTGCCGGCGCCTAGGCCTGGCCAAAATCAACCGCTCCAGTACCTTTTCTTTATTCGAGCGCTTCGGCGACGCTGCCCAGCTCGACTTCCGGCGCATATTCGCCGATCTCGTCAGGCGAAACGTCGGCGACGTGCTGGATTGAGCCGGTGATCCGCCGCGTGCTCGGATTGATCGAGAGCAACGTGATGTCGACTTCTTCACCCGGACTGTACTGCTTCTGCGGATCGAATTCGCCCTTGGGGACCATCGCGAGGATTCCGGGAAAAATCTCGACGAGCAGATAGTTCGGCGTGACCTTGACGACCTGCGCGACGAGTTGCGCACTTTCGACCAGCTTGTCCGCGTTCTCGACCCAGGGATCGGGGAGCGCATGCTTGAGCGAAAGGCTCACTTTCTTCGCTTCCGGATCGAACTTCATCACTTCAACCGCAACGACGTCGCCGATCTTGACGACTTCCGACGGATGCTTGATCCGCGCGTAGCTCAACTCGCTATTGTGGATGAGGCCGTCGATCCCGCCGAGGTCGACGAACGCCCCGAACTCCGCCAACCGGACGACTACGCCTTCGCGAATCTGTCCGACGGCGAGCGTCCCGAGCAGCTCGGTCTTCTTTTGATTGAGCTCCTCTTCGAGCACCTGCCGCTGCGAGAGGACGACACGATGACGCTTGTGATCGAGGTCGATGACCTTCAAGCGCAGCCGTTTGCCGACGATCTCTTCGAGATTGCCGACGGGTTGGCGCCGGATCTGCGACGCGGGGACAAAGCCGCGCATGCCCAGATCGACGAGAACGCCGCCCTTGACGACTTGCGTGACCGTCGCTTCGATGACTTCATCGTTTTCGTGCGCAGCGATCACCTTTTCCCAAGTCTTGAGCGCACGCGCGCGCCGCTCCGAAAGGAACAGCGAGCCGTCCTGGTCGTCGATCCGGTGAATCATCACCTCGAGCGTGTCGTTGACCTTGAGGTCTTTCGGATCGATGGCGAGCGAGAGCTCGCGAAATGGAAGAGTGCCTTCAGACTTCCCGCCGATGTCGACGAGAAGCTCGTCTTGGTATTTGGCGACGATCACACCCGTGAGGACTTGACCCTCATCGAGAACCTTGAGGCTCTCTTCATAAAGACGTTGTTCGAGCGCGAGTTGATCTTCGAGATCTTCTTGTCCCTCAGCCGGCGGGACTATGGATGTAGTAATAATTGACTCCTGTTTTAAGGCGCTCCGGGCCTAGCCCTACGCGCCCCCCAAACGCGTTGCGTTTGGGGCCCCCACCTCGAACGGGCCCGTCGTCATTCCGGCAAGGCTCGATGCCTCGAGGGGGCCCGGAAAGACCAAAGTAGCCCAAACCCTTGATAGATCGAGGCTTGGCCCGTCTATCCCTCTTCTACAACGCTTGGGGACCTTTGTTCGTTGCCCTATTTTTGGCAGGCGCGGCACCACCACGTCCCCCGTTGCGCTATGACCGTCCGGACGATCGGCTGCCCGCAGCGCGGGCACGGCTCGCCCGCTCGCCCGTAGACCGAAAGCACGTTTTGGTACCCGCCGCGCAAGCCGTCCGCATCGACGTAGTCGTCGACGCTCGAGCCGCGCATTTCGATCGCGCGTGTCAACACCGAGCGCAATGCCGCATGCAGCCGCGACCGAGCTGCCCGCGTCACCTTACCCGCGCGCAGGGATGGCCGAATTCCGGCTTCCCACAGAGCCTCGCACGCATAGATGTTGCCGATCCCCGCGATTCGACGCTGGTCGAGCAACAACACTTTCACTCGTGTCGTCCGCCGCGCGAAGAGAGCGGCGAGGTGCTCTGGCGTGAACGCCTCGGAAAGCGGCTCGATCCCGACGCCGGCGTCCCAGCGCTCGCCCGCTTCGACGATCCGAACCCGTCCGAATTGCCGTACGTCGGCGAAACACAAGCCCGTCCCGTCGGTGAACTCGAACGTGACGTTGGTGTATGGGTACGGCGCCGCGTCCCGCGGGCGCACGATCAAGCGGCCGGTCATCCGCAGATGAACGACGAGCGACCGGCCTGATGCCAGCTCGATGACGACGAACTTCCCGCGCCGGCCGACGCCGCTGATCCGCTCGCCGGCAACCGCGCGTGAAAACGGCACGCCGTTACCGATCGCGACTTTCGGCAAGCGTACATCGACGTTCGCGATCGTCTTGTCGGCAAGCGCGCGCGCGAGGCCGCGTGCGATCGTCTCGACTTCGGGCAGCTCGGGCAATGCGTTACTCTCGCGCGCTGACCGGCGGGATGCGCACGAACGCGCCGGGCTTCAAACCGTCGCTGGCCGCTTCACCCGCGCGCAGCTCGAGGACGAACTTCGCCCGTCCGCTGCGGCGCGGGATATCTTGATCGAGCGTCGCCGGCGTCGTCGCCGGGACGTTTGCCGCGACCGTCGTCACCACGCCGTTGCGGTCGACGAAGACCATGTCGAGGGGGATCAGCGTGTTTTTCATCCAGAAGTCGACGACGTTCTCGGACGGAAAGACGAAGAGCATCCCGGTATGCGGCTCCAGCGCCGTGCGAAACATCAAGCCGTGCTCGCGCAACGGATAGTTATTCGCGACCGCGACCGTGAGCGATTCGCTCGGCGTCACGATGACGACCGCCCGGCAGGTCACCGGATGCGCAGCGTCGCCGCACTGCGCGGTCGCCGGCGGCGCCGTCTGCCCAAACGCGGGCGCTTGGGTGAAAGCGAGCGCTAAACTAAGTATCGATGTCCAGATTCTCGACTTCATACCAATTCCGTCCGCTCTTTAGCGTCACTTCGACCGGGACCGAGAGTTCGAGCGCGCCTTCCATCTCGCTCTTTACGACCGATGCAAGCGATTTGAGGTTTTTCTTCGGGACTTCGAAGATCAGCTCGTCGTGGATCTGCAGCGTCATCACCGCATCGAGTTTGGTGTGCGCGAGAGCTCGATCGATTTTCACCATCGCGAGCTTCATCAGATCCGACGCGCTGCCTTGAAGCGGCGCGTTTGTCGCCTCCCGCTCAGCCGCAGCGCGCAGCATGTAATTCTTCGCACGCAAGTCCGGCATGTAGCGACGCCGGCCTAGGATCGTGCTCACGTAGCCGCGCTCGCGCCCTTCTTCGAGGTTGCGCTCGATCCACGCCCGCACGGTCGGAAAACGCGCGAAGTATTGCGTCATGATCGTTTTGGCATCGGCACGGCTGATCTCGAGGCGCTGCGCGAGTCCAAAATCGGACATCCCGTAGAACAATCCGAAATTCACCGCTTTGGCCATGCGGCGCTCGTTACCCGAAACGTCCGCGATCGGTCCGATTCCGAAGATCTGACGCGCGGTGAAGTCGTGGATGTCTTGCCCTTCCAAGAATGCGTTGCGCATCGCCTCGTCGCCTGAGAGATGCGCCATCAGGCGCAGCTCGATCTGACTGTAGTCGGCGGCCAAGAGAATGCTGTCTTTCGACGGCGCGACGAAGGCACGACGGATTTGGCGGCCGAGGTCGCTGCGTACCGGGATGTTCTGTAGATTGGGATTGGTCGAGGAAAGCCGGCCCGTCGCGGTCGCAGTCTGATTGAAGATCGTGTGAACGCGGCCGTCGCTCGCGACGAGCGAGGGCAGAACGTCGACGTAGGTGTTCTTGAGCTTGGTCACCTCGCGATAGTCGATGACCTTCGCGCAGATCGGGTATTCGTGCGCCAGCGTCTGCAGCACCTCGACGCCGGTCGCCCAGCCCGTCTTGGTCTGCTTCCCTCCCGGGAGCTGCATCCGCTCGAAAAGAATGCGCCCCAACTGCTGAGGCGATCCGATGTTGAACGTCTCTCCGGCGAGGTCGTAGATGTCTTGCTGCAGGCGCGCGATTGCGACGTCGATCTCGGCCGAGAGATCGGTGAGCGCCGACGGGTCGAGTGCGACGCCGGCCGCTTCCATCTTCGCGAGAACGCCGACGAGCGGGACCTCGACGTCGTCGTAGAGCGAGATCTGTTCGCGCTCTCCGAGCTCGTGGCGAGCATGATGCGCAAGCTGCGAGACCGCATCCGCCCAAGCCGCGGTTTCTTCGGGAAGCTCTTTCTGGAGATGCTCGCTGACCGCATCGGCGAGATTCGTATACGCACGCGCTGGATTGATCAAGTGCGACGCGACCATCGTGTCATCGGCGATCGGCCGCGGCGCACGGCCGAGCGAAGCGAAGAGCGCTTTCGCGTCGTGCATGATGAGTTGACCGGCGCCTTGCCAGAGCGCGTCGAACGCCTTGCCGACCTCGGGCACCGCGAGTGCTGCCTTGCGGAACGCGACGCCGGAACCGTCAGCCGTGCTGAACGCGAGCTCATCGCCGTGCTCGACGAGCGCGATGCGCTTGGACCCGGCCGCTGCATTGAGCAGTGCGGCAAGCCGGCGAAAATCCGGAGGATCGGTCGAGGCTACGAACGACTCGTACGATCCTTCAATCGTCTCGCCGCTTGGGACCGGCACCGCTTCCTTGGGAGCTTCGAGCTTCGCAAGCAGCGACTTGAACTCAAGCTCACGATAGAGCACGTAGAGCTCGTCGTTGGAGGGCGGCGTGTACACCGCGGCGTCCCAGGGCAGTTCGATCGGGAGGTCGCGCGACATGACCGAGACGTCGCGGCACGTCCGGGCTTGCTTTCCGTACTCTTCGACGAGCTTCTCGAGCTTCGGCGAGCCGGCAAGCTTCGGATTCGCGAGCAACGTATCGAGCGTGCCCGCCGCCTTGATCAACTTGATCGCGGTCTTTTCGCCGACGCCGGGAATCCCCGGCAAGTTGTCCGAGGGATCACCCTTGAGACCGCGATAGTCGGCGAGCTGCGAGGGTTCTAGCTCGAAGCGCGCGCGGACGGCGGCCTCGTCGTACCGCGCGAGATCGGTTATTCCGCGCCGCGTCATCAGGACCGTCGTCCGTTCGTCGACGACTTGGAGCAAATCGAGATCGCCGGTGACGACAAGGACCCGCTGATGTGCCTCTTCGGCTTGCCGTGCGAGCGTTGCAATGACGTCGTCCGCCTCCTGACCCTCGATCTCCAAAATCGGGATCTTATAGGTCGCTAAGACTTTGCGCACGAGCGCAAATTGTCCGCGCAAGTCGCTCGGCGTCTCCTCACGATGCGCCTTATAGTCGGCGAACATCTCGACGCGTGCCTGCGGCATCCCGGCATCGAACGCAGCGATGACGTGCGTCGGTTTCTCATCGCCGATGATCTTCGTCAACATCATCGTAAAGCCGTAGACCGCGTTGATCGGGACGCCGCGCGTCGTCGTGAGCGCGGGCAGCGCGTAGAACGCACGATACACGAGCCCGTACGTGTCGACGAGCATCACGGTCGCGGTATCCGGTGCGGGCGTTGTGACCAGCGGCAGCATGTTGTTACGGGCCCCCTCGGGGTATCGTGCCATGATAACAATCTCGAAGGGCCCGATGGTTGGGGGGCCCCACGAAGTGGGGGGCGCGGAGCCTGGGGCGGAGCGCCATACTACTGTACAACGATGGTCGCGGCGGCGGCGCCGACGTCGCCTTCGTCGGCGATCTTCAGCACCGAGAGGACGTAGCGCCCTCGCGTGCGCGGGAGTGGGACCTCGATGACGTTGCCCTGCATTCGCTGCACTTTCCAAAAGAGCGGCTGCGGCGCTGAAACGGCGAGGCTCGGTTCGGGGCTGCTGCCCCCGGACGGCCGGTCGAAGCCGAAGATATCCGCTGCCTTCGAACTGGCCGGCGCGACCCACGCATGCCACGCTGCGTCATCACCGCTCGGCGTCTGCGTCGAGCTCGCTCCCACGGCAAGGACGCCGGCCGCACCGAGAAAGCCCGCCGGACCGGTCGAACGACCGTCGGCCAACCGGATCGCGACGGTCGCGGGCCCGGACTGGTTACCGTCACGGATCGTCACCCGCGCGGTCTCGCCCGGTGCGTAGGTCGAGCGCTCGACGGCAAGGGCGGTCAGCCGCGGATGTCCTGGAGCGTCGATGGAAAGCGGGAGCGACGTCGCGATCGTCGCGCCCTCACGAACGAAGACAACGCCGACCTTCAAATCGCCGGTGGTCGATTCCAAGTCGAGGCTTGCGACTGCTCGCCCGCTGCGGACCGGGACCACCTTCGCGTCGTACGTGCGCGCGCCGTCGAGCGTCACGAGCGCCTCGCCGACGGCGCCCGGAAGCTGCGCGGTCACGGTAATCTTCTCGCCGGGCTTGTATCTGGCTCGATCGACGGAAACGGAAAGATCGCGCGGACCGCCTGACGCGCTGCTGCGAATCGCCTGCGGTGCGACGGTGACTTCGCTTGCATCGAGCGCAGTTTTACCGTCGAGGTTCATCGATGCCGTGATCAGGTTGGCGCCTAACTCGGGTCTCTCGAAGATCGCGTGCCCGTGACCGTTCGGGTCGAGCGTAACCGTCTGCTCCGTCTGGTTTTCGCCGTGCGAGAGTTTCACGACGACCGATTGATTCGCCGCGGGCCCGCCGTCCGAGGGATCGAAGCCGATGACTTCGATGCCGATCGGCGCACCGACGTCGACCGACGTATCATCCGGCTCGACCGAGATCGCGTACCGAGCCGAGGTTGCAACCAGGCGCGTCGTCTGCGTCGTCGAGCCGCCGGCGACTTCGATGCCGTAGGTCGAGTTGAGGCCGTCGGTCGGCGCGGGAATCGTAATCGTCGCGTGGCCGTTGGCATCGGTGCGCAGCGACTGTTCGAGGATCCGCGTCGTCCCCCAACGTGGTTTCTCTTCCGGTTCGCCCGGCGGAAACGCGTGCGGCGAGCGAACGACGCGGACGCGCACGTCGACGTTCGGCGCGGTCTGATCGCCGCGCCTCGCCGAGATCGCGAGGGCGATCGCCGCATCCGCGGGGCACGGCGACGAACACCCCGGCGCCGCCGTCAAACGGAGGTCGCCGCCCGCATCGACGTGGATCGTGCTCCCGCCGGTCGCGCCGGCGGCAGTCGCGAGGATCGCGTAGTCGCCGGCGGGCGCGTCGCTCGGAATCTCGACGGTGCCCGAAAACGCCCCGGCCTCATCGAGCCGGAGCGTTTGCGTCACGAGCGAGCGCCCGTTTCCGGCGAGGGAGACAACGATGTCGCCGCCGGCCGCGCGATACTCCTGGGCGGTGCGCTTGCGAGCGAAACCGACGACGTTGATCGTCTCGCCCGCGCGAACGGCGCCGCGGTCGGCGCGCACGCCGACGATCGCTTGCGGGACGGGCGCGACCGGGAGGAGAGAGACGAACGTCTTACTGTTGCCCCATTCGGCGAGCGCGAACGTCGGCCGCCCCGCACCGTTCCAACGCAGCATCCCGTCCGACTCCGTTTTGCCGTAGACGAACTTCGAGCCCAGGAGCCACGTCACGCGCATCCCCGGCAACGCTCGACCGTTACTGAGGTCGGTCCCGTAGACGAGGATCCCGTCCGGGCCCTCTTTCGTGACGAGGCCGACGCGCGTGACGTTGAGCCAGACTTGCTGCACGGCATCGCCGCGCCGCGCCTCGATCACGAAAAACCCTTCGCGGTTTTGCAAGGGCACGTCGACGTCGTTGGACTCGAAGTTATACCCTTGCGGCGGCGTGAACCGCCAGCGTGCGGCAGGCGTGCGATGCGACGTGTCGAGCGGGCGCGACTGGTGTTCGGGCCCGGCGACGATGACCTCGGCCGGATCGACGGAATACGCGCTGAAATCGACGGGCGCTCCCGAGAACGTGTCGAGTCTGACCGTGATTTTCTTCCACGGAACGACAGCGTCGCGTGCAAAGAGCGCGAAGTAGGCATCCCATTGATGCGTGTCGAGCAAGGGACGCGCTGCCTGCGCCGCGGGCGCCACCATCGCGAAAGCGATGATCAGCGCGCCGAGGGCGGCGCCGAGCCTACGGTTGGTACGCGATCGTTCCGGTTGCACCGGTCGCAGGACGAAAGACGAGCGTGTATTCTTGCTTGTCGCCCGCTCGCACGGCGCTCGTCGAATTGGAAGCGGTGATGTCCGGCGGGATCCCCGAAGTGAGCGCGCGATAGCTGGCGTGTTGCGGCCTCGTGCTCGCGAAGACGAAATGGTCGAGCGCGGGCGTGACGTCCGAGCCGGCGGTATTGACGAAGAGAACCTTGCAGATGTAGAGGACCGACGACGCGCCGGCGCCGCCCGCACTGTCGGGAAGGATTTGCAGCGTCTCGATCTGCACGCTGCTCGATCCTTGGACGATCGCTTGGACCTCGGGAGTCGTCGGTTGTCTGCAGGCCGTCAGCAATGCAAGCATGCAGAGCGTTAACCACGTCCGGATCCCCATCGCACCGGGCTTCGGCAAACGGATGTTCGCGTCCCGTTCGGAGTGCCAAGCGCGGCGCGAAGTGCCGCGCTATTCAGCAGGTTGAGGTCGAAATGTGGGCAAAGGGCGGAGCGTGGACGAAGAGCGGCCCAAGGGGAACTCTACCTCGGTTCCCTGCAGGTACTGCGGTAACGATGCGAAGTCGCGCGACGCGAGCGAGTTGCGCCTGCAGCCCGCGCGCTATCAAGTCATCGTCGCGTGCGCATCGTGCGGCGCGGCGTTTGCAGCTCTCTCAAGGAATTGATCGCCCGTCCCGTTGCGCTGCGCGCAGTCGCGTTCGCCGCGATCGTGCTCGCCGCTTCATACCTGCCGGCCCGCGCCCAAACGGCGCCGGCCCCTCACCCGTCGGCGACGATCGCGCAGCCGAAGATCCCGTTGCACGCCGAACTCTTCGTCGATACGAACAAGTTGGGGCAAGTCTCTCACATCGTGAGCATAAAACCGTCGAAGGACAGGGGCTTCAACACCCAGGCCTACGGGAATGCGGCGCAGGCGTTCATCCGCACGCCGAGCGGAGATGCGGTCGCCGGACTCTATCGCCTGACGTACGATTATGATCCGGCGACCCAGAAGGTGCGCCGCACCGTCGAGTTGGTCAAGGCGGGCGGCGTCGATCCCGACGCGCCCGGGATCGTGACGATGCTGCAAAAGAATTTGGACGCAGCGCAGAAGCAGCATCAGGCGCAAGCGCAGGCCCCGACCAAGCTCCCCGACTTCGATAAGATCGCGCAACCGACGCCGCCACACTAACGATGCGCAGCAAGCGCCGACCGCCGAAAAAGCCGTCGGCTCAAACCGAGAGTTTGATGGATTTCTGGTTGCGCAATCGGGGAACGCTCGACGAAGCGATCGACCACGACGTCGAGCGCAGCTGTGAATCGAAGGACCGCTACCCGACTCGCGAGCAAGCCCGCGCGGTCGCCGCGATGAACGGGATGGCCGACGTCCTCTTCACGTACCAATGCCGCTATTGCGGCGACTGGCACCTTACGAGACGTAAAACTTAAAGGGGGCTCGTAACAACCGTTTTAGCGGCGCCGGGCTTGTCCAGATTTTCGGGGCGGAACATCCATTCGTCGTCGAGGTCGAAGATCTCAAACCAGTTCCAGAGATCGGGCCGCTCGTTCAGAATCGGATAGCGGTCGACGAACGTCGCGCGATGTTCGGCATCGCGCAGCCGTCGGGTCACGAGCTTTTCGTTGATCTCGGGATACTTCGAACGATCGGTGTGCGCATGGAGCCACGCGACCACGTCGTCGTCGCTCTGCGCGTTGCGTACGGCCTGCGTGAACTGCTCTTCGGTGATGCCGAGATCGTCGAAGAGATAACCCGATATTCCGGGTGCCACCTTGTACTCGCCCTGCGTCCCGGCCAGGATCGCTCTCGTCTTGTCGATCGTCCGCGCTAGGAAGTAGAGTCCGCCGACCGTCACGCGCGCACCGCGCGGGGGATGCTTGCGCAAGTCGCAATCAGGAAACGCCATGGCGCCCGAGTTCCAGGACGGAACCGGCACCCCTTTGCAGGAATGGAGCGGTCCCACAGACTCGATTGGAGCCAAGACACACATGCGTTTTGCCACGTTCGCCGACGCTTCGGGCCGCGAGCGCCCGGGCGTCATTTCCGCAGACTCGATCTCGCCGCTACCCTCGTCGGTGGAGTCCCTCTACGCCTTCATAGGGATGGATGCGCAGGCGCGCGCCGCCGCGGTCAAAGGGGTGGGTCCGGCGCAAAAGCTGGCCGAGGTTCGGCTGCTCCCGCCCGTCCGTCCGCCGAAGAACGTCTTCTGCGTCGGCCGTAACTACGTCGCACACGCCGAGGAGGGCGCGCGCGCACGGGGGATCGAGCTCAAGCTGCCCGAGCTGCCGACATTCTTCACCAAGGCACCCACCACGATCATAGGGCAAGACGCCGAGGTCGCGCTCGAGGCCGAAGTCTCGCCGCAGTACGATTGGGAAGCCGAGCTCGCCGTCATCATCGGAAAAAAGTGCAAGGACGTCCCGGAGAAGGATGCGCTCGACGTCGTGTTCGGTTATGCATGCCTCAACGACGTGACGGCGCGCGACCTCCAGCGCGACTACGGTCAGTGGTTCAAAGGAAAGTCGCTCGATAATTCGTGTCCGCTCGGTCCATGGATCGTCGACGCGCAGGAGATCGGCGATGCGCAAAATCTCGAGATCATGCTGCGGGTCAACGGCGTCGAGAAGCAGCACTCGAACACGCGGCTGATGATCTTCAACATCAAGCGTATCATTGCCGAGCTCACCAAAGGGTTTACGATCGAACCGGGTGACGTCATCGCGAGCGGGACGCCGGAAGGCGTCGGCTTTGCACGGACGCCGCCCGAATTTCTCAAAGACGGCGACACGATGGAAGTCGAGATCGAAAAGATCGGGGTCCTGCGCAACAAGGTTCGCATCCTTAGCGCCGTCGGCGCAGCCAGATAGGCGTGATCGGACGGTCTCGCTTCATCGCCGGGCTCGGCGCCGCGGCGATGCTGGACGTTGTACCCCCGCCGGCGCGAGCCGCGGGGCGCCCGCTGGCGATCGGATTCGTCCCGTCGACGCTCTTCGCACCCGTTTTCGTCGCGGCGGCACGGGGCTATTTCACTCAAGCCGGATTCGAAGCGACTCTCACGCCGATTCAGTCGGGTCAAGACGCGATGGCGCTCGCCGCGACGGGCCGCCTCGACGTCGTCGCAGCCGCTCTATCGACCGCGTTCTACAATGCGGTGAGTCGCGGTCTGTCGGTCAAGTTCGTTGCATCGACCGCCTATCAACCCAAACACGGTCACCCGTCGGCGCTCTTGATTCGAGAAGATCTCTACGAGGCCGGGGAACGAACGCCGGCCGCGCTACGCGGCAAGAAAATCGGCTGGCTCGGCGGCGCCGGGGCGATCTCCTCATATTACGTTGCCCGGATCCTGCGACCGTACGGCATCAGCGTCAAGGACGTCGAGGCGGTGAACCTCTCCAACCCCGACCAAGGGATCGCGCTCGAGCGCAAAGCGGTCGATGGGGTATTCTCCAACTCCCCCTTCACCGAAGCATTCCAGCAGCGCAAGCTCGCCCGCATCGTCGGCTTTCCCCCTGCAGGCATCTCGGGATCGGGCGTCTTCTTCGGGCCAAGCCTGCTCAACGACATCGACGCGGCGCGTGACGTGATGAACGCGATGCGCAAAGGGGCCAAGGACTTGCAGGGGGACGGTTACTTTGCACCCGACATCGTGCAGTCGTTCGTCACGTACACGCGCCAGCCGGCGGATCTCATCCGCAGCTCACCGCGTTATGACGTGTATCCCGATCTGCGCGTCGACTTTCCAACCGTGCAGGACGTGCAGCGCGAATTCATCGATGAAGGAACGCTCTCGTATAAGACGCCGCTCAACGAAGCACTGCTGATTGCGCGTTTTTAACGAACAGGTTGTTAGGCGAGCCCTGGGGGAATGGGGAACCGTGCAGTATCGTGAGCGAGCCATAGCGAGGGGGCCCCATGCAAAGCATGGGGGGCGCGCAGGCCGGGCCGGAGCGCCTTCAAAATGAAGATTGCTGTACCGAAAGAGTCAGCTGACGGGGAACGTCGCGTAGCGCTTGTCCCCGAGATCGTCGGCCGCCTGGTGAAGTCCGGTATTTCCGTCGCCGTCGAGCACAATGCGGGGATCGCGGCCGGTTTTCCGGATGCTGCATACGAAGGCGCGGGCGCGGCCATGCATACGGCCGGGACGCTCCTCGGCGACGCCGATGTCGTCACGATGGTCCGCCGCCCGAGCGACGCGCAAATCGCGGCGATGCGCTCAGACGCCGTCCTCATCGCACTGCTCGCGCCGCTCGGCGATCCGCGCTACGTGGAGCATTTAGCGCAGACGAAGCTCACCACGCTCAGTATGGATGCGATCCCGCGGATTACACGCGCGCAGAGCATGGACGTGCTCTCTTCGCAGGCGAACATCGCCGGCTATAAAGCGGCGCTGCTCGCAGCCGAGTATCTGCCCAAATTTTTCCCGATGCTGACGACGGCCGCGGGGACGATCGCGCCGGCGAAGGTGCTCGTCATCGGCGCGGGCGTCGCCGGCTTGCAAGCGATCGCGACCGCGCGCCGGTTGGGCGCCGTGGTGACGGGCTACGACACGCGGGCTGCCGTGAAAGAACAAGTGCAGAGCCTGGGCGCGAATTTTCTCGAGTTCGATTTGGGCGCCGACGCCGAGGGCGCCGGCGGATATGCCAAAGAGCTCTCGGCCGAACAGCTCGCCAAGCAGCAAGCCGGGATGAAAAAGGCGATCTCGGAATCGGACGTCGTCATCACGACCGCACTCGTCCCGGGACGGCGCGCACCGCTCATCATTACGAAGGATGCCATCGAAGCGATGCGGCCCGGTTCCGTGATCGTCGATCTCGCCGCTGAGGCGGGCGGCAACGCCGAGCTGACCCAATCGGGCGAAGTGATCGCGACCGAAAACGGCGTGACGATCGTCGGGTTGCTCAACTTGCCTTCGACGATGGCTTCCGATGCCAGCCGCCTCTACTCGCGCAACGTCTTCACCTTGCTGCAGCTCTTGATCAAAGACGGCGCGCTGAATCTGAATTTCGAAGACGAGATCATCAAAGGGACGACGCTCACGCACGACGGGAGGATCGTGCACGAAGCGACCCTCGCCGCGCTTGCCACCGCCGGAGGGGCCGCGTGACCGAACATCTTCTCAACGAGCTGACCGTCTTCGTCCTTGCCGTCTTCGTCGGTTTCGAAGTGATCTCCAAAGTTCCGACGACCCTGCACACGCCGCTGATGTCGGCAACGAACGCGATCCACGGCATCGTCCTCGTCGGCGCAATCCTCGTTGCAGGTGCTGCCTACGGGACGTTGGGGCCGGTCATCGGCGTCTTCCTCGTTATCCTCGCCTCGCTCAACGTCTTCGGCGGCTACACGGTGACCGAGCGGATGCTGCAGATGTTCAAGCCGCGACCGACGCCGGGAGACGCCAAAAAGTGAACGCTGCTACGGCGCTCGCCAATCCGGTCGACATCGCGTATCTCGTCACCGGCATCTGTTTTATCGTCGGCTTGCGTTATTTGAGTCATCCGCGGACGGCGAGGCTCGGCAATCGCATCTCGGCGGCCGGAATGCTGATCGCGGTCGTTGCCACCTTGACGCAGGGGATCGTCGCGTGGTCGATCGTCGGCGGCGGGATCCTCGTCGGTGCAGCGATCGGGATCTACTCGGCACGCGCGGTCAAGATGACCGCGATGCCGCAGATGGTCGCGCTCTTCAACGGCGCCGGCGGCGGCGCAGCCGCGCTCGTCGCGACCGGCGAGTTCCTCCGATTGCTCGTCGAATCGCCGACGCGGCCGCCGACGCTTCCGATCGACGAATCGATCACGATCGTCCTCTCAGCGATCATCGGATCGCTGAGTTTTTCCGGGAGCATCATCGCATTTCTCAAGCTGCAAGAATTGATGACGGGACGCCCGATCGTCTACCGCGGACAGCAGTTCGTCAACGGCCTCTTGGCGATCGTCATCGTCGCCTCGGCGATCGCCGTGATCTTGGGTACGAACATCGAGATGGCGTTCTTCCTCGCTTTCGGCGGCGCGCTCTTGCTCGGCGTGCTCTTCGTCCTTCCGATCGGCGGGGCCGACATGCCGGTCGTCATCTCGCTGCTCAACGCCTTTACCGGGCTGGCGGCGGCGATGACCGGGTTCGTCCTCTCCAACAACGTCTTGATCATCAGCGGCGCCCTCGTCGGCGCTTCCGGTACGGTCCTTACGCTCCTCATGAGCAAAGCGATGAACCGCTCGATCACGAACGTACTCTTCGGTGCGTTCGGCCAGGTGCAGGCCGGTGCGGCACTCTCGGGCGCGAACGGCAAGGCGAGCGGGAACGTTCGGGCCGCGTCGGTCGACGACGTCGCGATGATGCTCGCCTACGCGAAAGAGGTCATCATCGTTCCGGGTTACGGCATGGCCGTGGCGCAAGCGCAGCACAGCGTACGCGAATTGGCCGATCAGCTCGAAAAGCACGGCGTGGAGGTCAAGTATGCGATCCATCCGGTCGCCGGCCGCATGCCCGGTCACATGAACGTCCTTTTAGCCGAAGCGAACGTCCCGTATCCCGCGCTTTACGACATGGAAGACATCAATCCGCAGTTCGCGCGCGCCGACGTGGCGCTCGTCATCGGCGCAAACGACGTGACCAATCCCGCCGCACGCAACGTCCCGTCGAGCCCGATCTACGGGATGCCGATCCTCGACGTCGACAAGGCACAGAACGTCGTCGTCCTCAAGCGCAGCATGAACACCGGCTTCGCGGGAATCGATAACCCGCTCTACGAGGACCCGAAGACCGTCATGCTCTTCGGCGACGCGAAGAAGTCCGTCGACGAACTTGCCGGGGCGGTGAAGGGTCTGTAGCTTGGGGTTACTGGCTCACCGTTAGTGGACCGCCGCCAGGCCGGCTCACCGCCACGAACGTCTTCTTCGCAGGACTCCACTGCACCATCACGAGGGACCGCGACACCAAACCGCTCTGTCCCGTGCGAAAGTCGTACTCGCCGTTTATGCCGGCCCACCCGTGCAAGTTTTGGATAAAATCGTTGAGCTGTGCCCCGCTCGCATTCGGCCCCAACTTCCGGTACGCGGTGATGATGATCATCGCCGGGTCCCAGACAAGCGCCGTCACGTGGTCGGGCGCGAGGCCGGCGGCCTTGAACGCCTTAGCGTAGGTCGCGAGCGCCGTCTGAATTGGACCGCGCGGCGCGACGGCCGGCGCGTCGCCGACGAGTCCCGTGATGAGCAGCTGCTTGGGGAGGAACGACGCGTACTGCTCCATCACCGCGTAGCTGAGCGCTGCGGGTTGAGTGACGAGCGGGAGGTCGAGTCCGACGTCGGCGTATCCGTGCAAAACGGTCCCGAACGGCGTCCCGGTGTTGTAATTGATGAGGGCTTGCGCACCCGACGATTTGATGCGCGCCATTTGCGCGGCGACCGTCAGTTCGGCAAGATTGAAATGAAAAGCCGCTACGAGCGAAACGTCGCGGTTCTCGGGCCGGCCTAGCGCCGCCTCGATACCGCGATCCGCGTCTTGACCGTTGGCGTCGAGCGAGGTGAGCGTTGCGATTTTTCGCAGGCCGATCTGGCGCAGGTACTGCACCGCGAAGACGAGCTGATCCAAAGTCGAAACGCCGGACGTGAAGCCGTAGCTGTCGCGTTCCGGGTGAAATCCCGAGCTTAGGCAAAACTCCACGGCTTTGCCTTTGACGAGCGGCGCAAGCGCCTGGCAAGGAGCGACGAGGGTTGGGCCCAGGATGACGGACGCGCCCTTGGCCAATAGCCCGCTCCCGAGTTGAACCGCGACTTGCGCATTGGATTGGTCGTCGACGATCGCGAACTTGATCGGCCGTCCGCCCAGCCCGCCGGCGGTGTTGACCGTCGTCTCGAGCGCGCCGAGCGCGCTCGCCTCGGCTTTTCCGACGAAACTCCCCGCTCCGCTCAACGAGAGGATGGCGTTGATCTCGAGGGGATCTCCTGCCGCCCGCGTCGAGAGCGGCACGAACACCAGGCCGAGCGCCAGCGAGACGGCCAGCGTCCCGGAAAAGCAACGCTTCACGACACGATACAGAGCGCGAGACTGCACGCTACCTTCGTTCGGGAACGGAACTCGCGACGCCTAGAACGACGGGCGGCCGCTTTTTAAAAGAATCCCGCTCGACGGCCCGGGAACGTGATCAATCGCGCCGGGTTGAAACGCGGCCGCGCGTGTGAATTGACGTACGCTGCGACGTCGACGGCTTGCTGATCGCCCAGCGATCCCTCTCGCCCGATCGGCATGTTCGCTTTGACGAACTCGGCCATCTTGAACTTCAATCCATAGTTCATCCCGGCACCGTCATTGAACGAGTTCGGTCCCCACAGCGGCGGAACGTGCGCTTGCGCGTTGCCGGCACCGCCGGATCCGTGGCACGCCGCGCACTGGGCTGCGTAGATCACCGCACCGGCTTTCGCGTCGGCCGGACGCGGCGGGCGCACTTTGACGAAGCCTTGATCCGACGCCTCGGCCGGCGCGGTGCGCGACAGGTACGCGATGTACGCGACGATCCCGATCATCTCGCGGCTGTAGTACGCCGGGGGCGTCCCGTTCATGCTGTACAAGAAGCACTCGGCGATGCGGTCTTGCAGCGAAACGACGCGATGCGCGCGCGACTCCCATCGCGGATAAAGCGCAACGATGCTGCGAAACGGCGCGGCGTGCGCCTTTCGTCCCGCGTCGAGGTGACACGATGCGCACGACAGCGTCGCGGTGACGTTCCCGGGCATGAGCTTCTGCGTTTGGGTGACGAGCTCGTACCCGTAGCGAATCGCGGCGCCGTCGGGACCCGGCGGAAACGCCGGCGTCTGCGCATCCGCCGCGGCAGCGCTTGCCACCGCGACGAAGACGGACAGGAGCACGATTTTCACCGCAAATACCATCGCTGTGCATTCCATGTCGGCGTAAATGCGTTGGGATTGAACCCGCCGAGCGCGGCGCGATACGCGTAGACGTACTTTGGGTTGAACAAGTAGATGATCGGGACGTCTTGCGCGACTTTGCGTTCGATCCGCGCGTAGAGCTCCTTGCGCTCGGCTTGCGTGGTCGCCTGCAGCGCCGCATCTTCCCAGCGATCGACGTCCGGATCGCAGTATCTCATGTAGTTCTCGACGCCGTCACAGGCGAGCATGAAGCTGTCGTCGGGATCCGCGCCCATCGGCCATGGGACGTAGGCCAAGTCGTAGCCCCCGCGCGCGAGCAGCCCGCCGCGCGCAGCGGGCAAGAAGAGCTGCGCGTTGCTGACCGATTTGATCGTCATCGCGATTCCCCGCGCAGCGAGCTGGCTCTGAACGAAGGTCGCAACGCGCACGCCCGTCGTGGACTCGGGAAACTGGACGTAGGTCAACGCGAGGGACGTGCCGTCCTTCGTCCGAGCGCCTCCGGCGCCGCGGCGCCAACCGGCGGCGTCGAGCAAACGGTCGGCCGCCGCCGGATCGTACGCCGGCTGTTTCACGCTCGGATCGCGCGCCCAAGAGAATAATGGCTGGGCGGTGTCGATGACGGGATAGCGCCCAAAGGTGATCGTCTCACTGATCCGCTTGCGGTCGATCGCTGCCGCGAGGGCTCGGCGCACGCGGACGTCGTCGAGCGGAGCACGTCGCGTGTTGATCGCGATCCCGGCGACCAGCGCGAGCGGGACGTAGTCGTAGCGTAGATCGCTCCTTCCCGCGAGAACGGCTTGCTGCGCGGGAGCGATCAGGTTCCAGTCGACGGAGCCGGATTGCAGGAGCGTCAAGTTCGTGCCGGGATCGGGGATGACGCGAACGCTCAAACGCGCGGCAAGCGGGGCACCTCTCCAATACTTCGGATTGGCTTCGTAGACCAGACCCTCGCCGCGCTTCCACGACACGAAGCGAAACGGGCCGTCTCCGACCGGCGCGCTGTTGAAGGCCGCTTCCTCCAGCGACTTCACCTTTTGCAAAAGGTGGGCCGGCAAAACGAATTGCGGCGCGGTGCCGTATGAAAAGAAGCTCGCGATCGCCGGCGCCCACGGGCGCCGCAGATGCATCACGACGGTATAGCGGTCGGGCGCATCCACCCACTCGATGCGATCGTAGCCGGCACGCGAGCGGACGGGGTTGTGCGGATCGAAGATTGCATGCAACGTGAAGAGCACGTCGCGCGACGTGACCTCGACGCCGTCCTGCCAGCGGACGTTGTGACGCAGGTGGTAGCGAATCGTCCGTCCATCACTCGAGAGCCCGCCGTTGCCGAGCGTCGGGATCTCGCTGAGAAGCGCGGGGACCGGCTTGCCGTTCTGGTCGACGTCGATGAACGGCTCGAACGCCAAGTGCGCAAGCTGTTGGTCGACCGCATTCGCATCGGGGCGAGCGAAGAGCGGGTTCAGGTTGGCCGGATCGGCTGCGATGTCGAACCGGATCGTCGGCGGCCCTTCACTGCTGCGCGAACACTCCGCAAGCGCGAGGACGGCCGCGGCAACGAGCACCCACGCACGGACCCAGTTCGATGAGCCGAGGCCCTGCATTCCGGCGCCGTTCGTCGGGACGCCGGCATTGACCGCCTGTGGCGAAACTGCACCCTTTCGGGGCGCCGCCGGGTTCGAGCGAAAGTGACCGCTCTCGGGGAGAGATTTTTGGACCAAGGCCTGACGGCTCTCGCGGAGCCCGCAATACCCGTGCCGACGAGTGAGCGGCACATCAAGCCGCCGGCCGGCGACGCGGCCATCGAACACCGGAACATCCGCCAGGGCGAATTCTGGCGAGCGATCCCCAAATACCGCAACGTCGATGTCGCGACGTTCCTCGACCACCTTTGGCAAGGCCAGAACTCGGTCAAGACGCCCCTCGAGCTGCTCGAGACGATCAAGGACTTGGTCCCCTCTTCGTTCTTCGATGATGCTCGCGAAGGTTTTCGACGCGCACCCATGGCGGTGCGCGTTTCGCCGTATGTCATCTCGTCGATCGATTGGACGAACCCATACGACGATCCGATCAGGATTCAATTCATTCCGTTGGCGTCGCGCATGTTACCCGATCATCCTCGACTCACGCTCGACTCGCTGCGCGAGCGCGCCGACGCGCCGGTCCCCGGCCTCGTCCATCGCTACACCGATCGCGCGCTTTTCCTTCCGGTCAGCGTCTGTCCGGTTTACTGCCGCTTCTGTACGCGCTCGTACGCCGTCGGCCTCGACACCGAGACCGTCGACAAGACGCCGCTTGCGACGACCCAGCGGGCTTGGCAAGATGCATTCGACTACATCGCGTCGCGCCCGGAGATCGAAGACGTCGTCATCTCGGGCGGCGATGCGTACCAGCTAGGGTCCAAGAGCATCACGCTCATCGGCGAAGCGCTGCTCGCGATCCCGCACGTGCGGCGCTTGCGCTACGCCACCAAAGGGCTCGCGGTGCTGCCCTGCAAGATCTTGACCGACCGGCCCTGGGTCGACGCGCTGACGCGCGTCGTCGAACGCGGGCGGCGAATCGGAAAAGAGGTCGTGATTCACACGCACTTCAACCATCCCGCAGAAGCGAGTTGGATCACGCAAAAAGCGGTGCGGCTCTTGACCGAGCGAGGCGTCACGATCCGCAATCAAACGGTCCTGATCCGCAACGTCAACGACGATCCCCAGACGATGGCGCTCCTCGTCAAACGGTTGGGATGGCTCGGCATGCATCCGTACTACGTCTACACACACGACATGGTCAAGGGCGTCGAAGACCTGCGTACGAGCGTGCAGACGGCGCTTGACCTCGAGAAGGTCGTCCGCGGCGCAACGTCCGGGTTCAATACGCCGACGTTCGTCTGCGATGCGCCGGGCGGCGGCGGAAAGCGCGACGTCCACAGCTACGAGCACTACGATCGTGAGAACGGGATCGCCGTCTATACCGCTCCGAGCGTCAAGCCAGAGCGATTCTTCCTTTATTTCGACCCGATCGACACGCTAAACCCGGCCGCGCAAAGACGTTGGGAGTCACCTCAAATACAGGACGAGATGATCGGCGAAGCGTTGGCGAAAGCAGGGGCGGGGCAGTAGCAGAGCTACGCAAAGGACGGAGATATGTTGTGCCTGGCAGTCGTGTACACGTTCCCCGCGGAGCGGGTAGCCGAGGTCCGTAAGACGCTGGCGCTGATCGCGCGCGAATCCGAGAAGGAACCCGGTTGCAAGATGTTCATCGCCCATCAGGCACAGGACGACCCGCGCCGGTTCTTTCTGTACGAACAGTACGACGATCAAGCAGCTTTCGAGGCGCACCAGCAAACGGCGCATTTCAAGGAACACGTCCTCGGCAAGGTGCGGCCCTGGGCGCAGGATCGCCTCGCCGTAATGGGCCCGCCGATCGCCGAATCGTAAGCCCGCCGTGCGCATCTGCGTTTTTTGCGGCGCGAGTACCGGGCAAGGCGAGCTCTACGTTCGGAGCGCGCGCGAGGTCGGGACGACCCTTGCCCGCCGAAAAATCGACGTCGTCTACGGAGGCGGGCGGATCGGGATGATGGGGCAAGTCGCCGATGCGGCGCTCGCCGCAGGCG
>DATNIC010000211.1:0-9628 GCA_035604635.1 Binatia bacterium | reverse complement strand
TTCCTCGAAGCCGCCGAAGCGGCCGTCCATGTTCGCGAGCCAGTCGCCGCCCTTCGTGTACTCGCCTTCGTTGACGATGTCGAGCCCGATCTCGCGCTGTTTGTCGACGACGTGCTTGACGGCAATGCGCAGCTTCGCTTCGTCGTTCGCTACGTCGGCCTCCACGCCGTCGGGCAACGGCAGGCTCCCGACGTGCGTCGTCAAGATTCTGCCGGAGCTGCGTTTCACGGCCTCAATTGATAGAAGCGCTCGGAATTGCGGTAGAGCAGCGCCGTCTTGTCGTCCTCGGTAATTTCGTCGCTCTCCAAGAGCTCGCCGATGTCATGCTTGCAGCTTGCAAGCGTCACTTCGTGTGGAAAATCGGAGGAGTACAAGAACGGCCGGTTGCCGACGATCTTGAGAGCGAAGGGCATCGTCAGCTCCTCGGTCTCGATGCCGACGTAAAAGCGGTCTGCCTTGATCAGGGCCTTGATGTACTGGGCCGGATCGTCGCCTTCGCGCACGCCGAATTCGCCCGGCGGGATGTATTGGAAGTGCGTTTCGTGCGAGGCGTGGAGGCGCTCCAACAGGAACAGGAGCCACGCAACTCCGCCTTCGAGAAACGCGATGCGCACGCGCGGGAAGCGGTCGAAGATACCGTTGTACACGATGTCCGCGCAGTTGATCGCCAGTCCCCAGGGGTGGCCCAACGCGTGGACCGGGACATACAGATTCATGTGGTCCATGCCGAAGCGATCGTGCGCTCCGCCGTGGACGGCTAGACAGCAGCCGAGGCGGTTCGCCTCTTCATACACCGGCCAATAGGCTTTCGAGCCCAACGGCTGCGCTAGGCCGTTCGACGGCAGCATCGCGCCCATCATCCCGAGCTCGGTGACTGCGCGGCGCAGCTCTTTGGCGGCTTCGGCGGGGTCCTGCATCGGGATGAGCGCCATCCCCTTGAAGCGCGCATCGAATTTCAGATACGTGTCGGAGAGCCAGTTGTTGTAGGCGCGGCAGAGCGCAGCCGCATAGTCGAGGCTCACGATCTTTCCGTAGGCGAGCATGCGCGTGGGGTAGAGGACGGTCCACTCGATCCCCGCACTGGCGAGAAAGTCGAGCCAGAGTTCCGGACCGACGACCGGCCGCCCGTCGCGGTGCGGCGGAATCTCCACCGCCTTCGCGGAGTGCACGTGGTCGAGCGGCGGGAATGGGTTGCCCGCGCGCATCACGATCTCGCGATACGGGCTCTCGAGGTGGGCGACGATCCCGGCCTCGTCTTCGTTGAGATGACCATCGCCGTCGATGATCCTGGTTGCGATCTGAACTGCCATGGGAATCCGCCTCCGTCGACGCGCAGTACCTCGGGTGCGCATTCTTAGCGCGTATCGAGGGGAAATCCGCCTTCTGCGGCAACTTTCGCGCATGAAAGTTTTGTTGCTGATCCTGGCGCTCACGATCGCCGCAGCAAGTCCGCTGGGAGCGGCCGACGTCCCGCCGCTCGAGATCCATGCGATCCTCCCGTTGACCGGGCCCGCGAGCTTCCTGGGCCAAGGCGAGGCCGCGACGCTCAAAGCCGTCGAGGCCGTCGTCAACAAGCAAGGCGGGATCAAAGGGCGGCCGATCCGTTTTGTCGTCCAGGACGATACGTCGTCGCCGCAAGTAGCGGTACTCTTGCTCGATCAGCTCATCGCGGACAAAGTCAACATCGTCCTGGGCTCGTCGTTGACGTCAGTCTGCGGCGCGATGCTCCCGATCCTCAAAGAGGGCCCGGTGGTGTACTGCATGTCAAACGGCGTCCATCCTCCTCCGGGAAGCTTCATGTTTACCTCGGCGATGTGGACGAAGGACATGATCGTCGCCGACGTCCGCTACCTGCGCGAACGCGGCTGGACGAAGATCGCGATGATCACGTCGACCGACGCGACGGGTCAAGACGCGGAACGATCGCTCGACGAAGCGTTCGCGCGCCCGGAAAACAAGAACGTCAAGGTCGTCGCGCGCGAACATTTCAATACGACCGACGTCAGCGTCGCTGCGCAAATGGCGCGGATCAGGGCCGCGAGTCCCGATGCGCTGATCGCATGGAGCACGGGGACGCCTGCCGCGACGCTCTTCCGCGGCGAGCAAGAGGCGGGCATCGATCTTCCGACCCTGACGACCGCGGGCAATTTGACCTACGTGCAGATGAAACAATACGCACAAATCATGCCCAAGGAGCTCTATTTTGCCGGGCTTCCGCAGTTTGCGCCCGAGTCGGTGACCGATAAGGGCGTCAAGACCGCCGTCACGGCCTACATGACGAGCCTCGGCGATATCGGGATCAAGCCGGACTACGGGCAGGCTTCGATGTGGGATCCCGCGATGCTCGTCATCACGGCCCTGCGCGCACTCGGTCCGGCTGCGACGCCTGCGCAGATTCGCGAGTACTTTGCAAACCTGGGGCGCTGGGTCGGTGCCGATGGGATCTACGACTTCAAAGCGCTGCCGCAGCGTGGTTTGGACGACGGCAACGTGATCGTCATTCGTTGGGACCCGGGGAAGGCGACGTGGATCGGCGTGAGCCGCCCCGGTGGGATGCCGCTGCGGCGCTGACGTGCCCGTCGACCCGATCACCTTTCAAGTCGTTCTAAGCCGTATCTCGGGGATCGTGCAAGAGATGCAAGACAGCGTCTTTCGCACGGGCTACTCGACGATCGTCCGCGAGTCCCAGGACGCCAGTTGTCTGATCCTCGATGCGAGCGGCGACGTCGTCGGCGAGCACGTGATCTATCCGCTGCACATCGGGGTCTTACCCGAAGTCATTCGCGCGATCGTGGCGCGCTTCGGTGACGACATCCGGCCGGACGATGCGTTCATCACGAACCATCCCTACGAGGCGGGCTTGTTGCACTCGATGGACATGGCGGTCGTCACGCCCGTCTTTAGCGCCGGACGGATCGTCGCGTTTTGCGGGAGCATCGCCCACAAGAGCGACCTCGGCGGCGAAGTCCCCGGGACGAGCAACGCCAACGCGCGCGAGCTCTTTCAGGAGGGGATCCAATATCCGCCGATCCGCTACATGCGCGGCGGCGAGGTGGTGCGCGATGTCGAGGCGATCCTGCATGCGAACAGCCGCACGCCGGAACTCGTCCTGGGCGATCTGCGCGGACAAATCGGCTGCGCGCGCCTGGGCGAGCGGCGCATCGCCGAATTAATCGAGCGCTACGGCCTGGAGGCGATGCTCGAATCGTTTCGGCACAAGCGCGACGTCACCGAAAGGCGCGCTCGCTCTGAGATCGCCGCGTGGCCCGACGGCGTGCACGAGGCCGAGTCCTTCATCGAGATCGATCCCGTCGCCGAAAAGCGGATCCGCTTCCATGTCCGGGTCGAGAAGCGCGCCGATCGGATCAGCTTCGACTTTTCGCAGACGGACGATCAAGCGGCGAGCCCGGTCAACATACGCCCTCCGGTCGTCCGCGGCTGCTGCTACTACGCGCTGATCGCGATGATCGACATCACGCTGCCCAACGACGGAGGCCTGGCGCGCGTCGTCGAGCTGACCTTGCGGGCGGGATCGGCGCTCGATCCGCACTTTCCCGCGCCCGTCTCGGCGTACATGCCGACGGCAAACGCCGTGACCGAAGCGGTCTTGCAAGCCTTGAGCGGTTTCGTCCCCAGCCGGCGGCACGCGCGATGCGGAATATCGGGCGGCACCGCAATCGCGGGGACGCGTCCGGACGGCAGCGCGTTCGTACAATACGAGCTCAGCGGCGCGGCCTACGGCGGCATCGTCGGATTCGACGGCCTCTCGGGCGTCGGCGTACTGCAGGCCAATGCGCGCAGCGCCCCGATCGAAGTGATCGAAACGGAATTCCCAACCCGCCTGCAGCGCTTCGAGTTGATTCGAGATTGCGGTGGGCCCGGCACGTTTCGAGGCGGGATGGCGCATCGGCGGGTTTATCAAATCTTGACAAACGACGCGCAGATGACGCTGCGCGGCGGCCTGCATCGCTGGCCGGCGCTTGGCGTCGACGGCGGAAAGCCCGGGCGCCCGGGGGCGTGCACGCTCAATCCGGGGACACCGGCCGAACGCGCGTTGCCGAATCGGTTCAGCGGCGTGCGCCTGCAGCGTGGAGACGTCGTTTCTTTGGAAGTCGCGGGCGGTGGAGGACTGGGCGACCCGCGCCTCCGTACTTTCGAGAAGGTCGTGGACGACGTACTCGACGGCTACGTCAGCAGTGAGGCCGCGATCACAGACTACGGCGTCAATGCCGGAGAACTCGAGCGAGCGTTGGGTCGCATGGAAAGTATTTCAGGGATTGCCGGGTAAACTACGAGTGATGGCTCAGCGTGCGTGGTCCTTGTCGGCTTGCGTTTTTTCGGCAGCGGTGCTCCTCATCTGTGCGGGTGCGGCGGAGCGCGCCGGTGCCGAGTCGGCGGCGCCGACGCCGAACGGCGACGACATCCTCCTGAAAGCGCGGCAAGTGTGGGACGCGCAGTCGTACCCGACGCGCATCGATTACGTCGTTGCCGTTCGGGTCGTGCAGAACGGAACCGCCGGAACCAAGCACTATGCCGCCGAATTTGCGCCGGCATCGACGGACCTCCACGTGACCGCCGCCAGCAACGAAACTCTCGCGAACCCCGAACCGCCCCACGGGATCACCGTTCGCATCACGCGCGAGGCGCGCGGGCAGAAGTCGCTGTCGATCCCCGTCAATCCGGAAGGCCCGGCGGATTATCTCGGCGTTCCGCTGCTTTTCCCGACGTATTCGTTCGGGTTGGCGCATCCTCGCGGTTTGGTCGTCGAGCCCTCGCCTGCGCCCGTCGCCGATTCGGCTGCGCCGGGAGTCATCGGAACCGTCGTCGCCCGCACGCGCACCTACTTGGTCACGTGCCTCGGCGAGGAAGACTATGGGCAGGGCCGCGCCTTCCATCTCGTATTGCGCCCGGTGCGCGATCCCGGGCGCTACCGTCTGCGGGAGCTTTGGGTCGACGCGGCGCGTTACTCGACGTTGAAAGCCGTAGTCGAAGGCAACTTTGCGGACGGACCCGGGACGCGGGTGAACTGGATGGTTACCTTCCACACGGTCGACGGTGCGCAATACATCGACACCGAGACGGCGGTCGGCCCGTTGAAGCTGGGCCCGAGCCAAAAGTTTGATGAGGCGAGCATCTCGTTTGAGTCGATTCAAGCGCACCACGGCATGCCGCCGGCGCGTTTCATGTTCGAGCAGCTGCCGATCCGCAATGCGCTGATGGAGCCGAAGTCCTAAAGCGCTAGCGCCAGAGCCGCTCCGAGGCGATCGCGGCGCCTTCGACGAGCGCGCCGAGCTTCGCCCACGCGATCTCGGGATCGACGGTGTTCGCCGTGACGCTCGTCGCGAAGCCGCAATCGACTCCGGCAATGACGCGTTCGCGGCCGACGACGTTCGCGTAGCGCTCGATCCGCTGTGCGACTAGCTCCGGGTGCTCGATGAAGTTGGTCGTGCTGTCGATCATCCCCGGGATGATCACCTTGTCGTCGGGGAGCTTGATCTCTTTGAATACGATCCACTCGTGCTCGTGGCGCGGATTCGCGCCTTCGAACGAGACTGCGTGAGGACGCGCGCGCAGCGCGACCGGAAGGACGTCGATGAGTGGGACGTCACGGTGGTGCGGCCCTTCGAAATTCCCCCAGCACAAGTGCATCCGCATCCGTTTGGGCGGAATGTTTGCCGTGATCTCGTTGAGGACGTCGACCGCCAGGGCTTGTTTGCGCCGCCATTCCTCCTCGCTGTCGTCGCGATAGGTATTGTTGCGGGCCGAGGCGAGGTCGGGACAGTCGATCTGGAGGTCGAAACCGGCAGCGACGATCGCCTCGTATTCGGGCTGCATCGCCTTTCCCAGTGCGCGGATGTAGCTCTCGTGATCGGGATAATAGGCGTTGTGAATGAAGGAAGCGATAACGCCCGGTGAGGCCGCGGTGAGAAAGGTCCCCGACGGCTTGACGTTACGCAGCGCGTCGGCAAAGTTGCGCAGGTCTGCTTCGAGCGGCTTCGTGTCTTTGACGGCGACCGGCCCCGTGCAGGTCGTGACGCGCCAGCGGATCGGGCCCCGTGCGGCGAAGGTCGGAAACTCCGCCACGTCGCGCGAGATGGGCCGCAGGCCGCCTTGACCGTCGAGCCCGGTCAAGCGCTCCTTCGCGTACATCGAATACGAGAATTTGCTGAGCTCTCCGTCGTTGACGAGGTCGATCCCAGTCTTGATCTGACGCTCGACGACGTCGCGGACGCCGGTCGTCACGGCCTTGCGAAACAAGCCGTCGTCGACGGCGCGGCCTTCCTCGCGATCGATCAGCAGCTCGCGCAGCCCGTCGGGCCGCGGCAAGCTGCCGGTGTGCGTGGTGAGGATCTTATCGGTGTTGCGCACGTACCTCGAGTGAGGTCGTTATTTCAGCCCGGTGATGATCGCGGGTTTCCCCTCGCGGATGCACTCCGCTTTTGAGAAGCCGGCCGCTTTGAGCGCGTCGAGGTGCAGCTGGACGCCGCCGACGTTGGCGAGATGGTCGTTGTCGAGGAACTGCCCACCGGACTTCAGCACACTGTAAATCGCTTTGTACGTCGCGCCGATCGCATCCATGTTGCCGAGATTGTGAATCGCGATCGACGAGACCACAAGATCGAACGGTCCGCCCGCCGTCTTTTCCCAACCCGGGATCAAGAGATCCGAGCGCGAGTAGCTGACTTGATCGCCGAACATCGCAAAGCGCTCGCGCGCTTTGTCGAGCATCGGCTGCGAATAATCTTGGACGGTTACGCGCGACTTTGGGAAGAACTTTAGCACGAATTCGGTGACCAGGCCATTGCCCCCGCCGACGTCGAGGACCTTGATCTCAGCATCCCTCGAAAATTTCGCGGTGGCCATCATCTGTTCCATATAGCCTACACGCTCCGGGCGCGTGAGATCGCGCGTGATCCATTTGTCGACGTATTCCGCGGAATGCCAATCGTGTTCGGGATCGACGGTGAAGCCCGGGGCGACGGTGAAACTGGGATTCTTCTGAGCCATTGCTGAGGTTAGCCTTTCAAGGGGTGGGTGAGTGAACTCTCTTCGATAGCGCGCGGCCAATGTTGCGCCCACGGGTTCGCCGCCTCCATGAGCCCGGCGAGCCGCAAAACGCCGACGTCGTCGCCGAGCCGTCCGACAATTTGTACCGAGAGCGGCAATCCCTCGGTGCTGAAGCCTATCGGGACGTTCGCCGCCGGATTGTACGAGTGGTTGAACGGCGCAAAGAAACCGAACAGACGCTTATGATCTGCCGCGTCGGGCGCATCGAAGAGCGGCGCGACCGGACACGCCGGCGTCAACAGGTAATCATAATTGAGGAACCACTGGCGGACGGCCTCGCCGCAGGCGCGGTCGCGCCGCAAAATCGCGCGATATTTCCACGCGAGCGCGCGGCGGCCGGCATCGTAGACCGGACGCGCGTAGTCCGTCAGATCGCCGGCGTGCTTCTCCCAGAAGTTCGGGATGAGCGCCTCGGCGGCAGCATAGTGATCGCCGCTGTACGCCCACATCCCCGGTTCGAGCTGGTCGCTGCCTTCGGGGACCGGCGGGTGTGCTTCGACGAGGATGCACCCGAGCTGCGTGAGCAGATTCATCGCTTCGTCGAAGATACGCGCTTGATCGGGATCGAGCGGATTGCCGCGCCCGAAATCGCGGCTGAACGCGACGCGCGCCGTCCGCACGTTCCCGCCTGCAAATTCCAGATAGTCGACGGGTGCGTGCCGCGCGCTATCGGGATCGCCCGGGTGCGGTCCCGCGAGCGCGTTCATCATCAGGGCGCTGTCGCGTACGGTGCGCGTGATCGGGCTGTTGTGTGAGCGCGCGGGGGAGGCGCGCCACGGCTGCACCGCGGGGATGCGTTGAAAGCTCGGCTTGAGCGAGAAGATTCCATGATAGGCGGCCGGCAAGCGAACGGAACCCGCTGAGTCCGTCCCCACGCAGAGCGGACCAAAGCCGGCCGCGACGGCAGCTGCGCCGCCGCCCGTCGAGCCGCCTGCCGTGCGCCGCAAATCCCACGGATTTGCCGTCGGCGGCCCCAAGCGATTGGCCGTGACGCCGGAGAGCGCAAACTCCGGCGTGTTCGTCTTGCCGAGGATCACGGCGCCCGCGGCGCGCAGCCGCCGCACGATTTCCGCATCGGGCTGAAAGTTGTTCTTGAACGCGAGCGATCCGTACGTCGACGGAAAGCCCGCCATGTCGATCGTGTCCTTCACATGGACCGGGACGCCGCACAACAGCGGCTTCTCTCCCGCTTGCAGCCACACGGCATCGGCGCGGCGCGCGGCTGCCGTCGCGCCCTCGGGATCGACGACGAGGAACGCATGGAGCAGGCCGTCCTTCGCCGTGATGCGTTCGAGGACGCTCGCGGTCACTTCACTCGGCGAGAACGTACGACGCGCGTAGCCGTCGAGCAGCTCCGCGGCGCTCAGCCGCCACAGTTCCGTCATCGCGCGGCGAGCTCGCTCTTGAGCGCGCGCACCATCTCGGCCATCGGGACCATCGCCCAGCGTGGGGTCGCGTCGTCGCGCGCGATCTTGAGCTCGATGAGGATCGGGCCTTTCCGCCGGAAAATGCCGGGGAGCGCCTTGTCGAGCTCGGCCGCGTACTCGATGGTGAGCGCATCGGCGTACCCGGCCGCTTTCGCAAGCGCGGGGAAATCGAAGACGCCCACGCCCGGGATCGGCTGATTGCCGGAGCTTTCGTAATAGCCGTTCGAGAACACGAAGTGGTAGTAATTGGCGGGCTTTTGCGAGGCGACCGTGACGAGCGAGCCGAGCTGCATCAAGAGGCTCCCGTCACCGTCGAGGATCATCACCTTTTCTGAGGGAGCTCCGATCGCGATCCCCAAGCCGAGCGACGCAGCGCTCCCCATGCAGAGGGACGCTTCGATGTGCCGGGATTTCGTCTGACCCGCGAGATGCCATGGCGCAGCCGCTTGCATCGTCGTGACGCTGATCGCGCCGTTGCGATGCTTGATGAGCAGATCGATCGCTTCTTGCTTGAGCATTGCTTACGTCGTCGGCGCGCCGACGATCGCGGCCGCCGGACCTTTCTTTTCCCACGCGATATCCCACGCCGTGCGGATCTTCGGGACGTCGCTCGGTCCGTCGATGCGGAAGAAGGGGACACCCCACGTCTCGAGCGTCGGCTCGAGCCGGTTGACGGCGCGCTTGGGATTCTCCTCGACGCTCTTGGTGACGTCGCGGCCGAACTGACCGATCAGCATGAACGTCGGGACCTGGGCGTCGAGCGGGATCGCTTTAAGCGTGTTGACGCACGCATAGAGCCCGTTGTTTTGTATCAAGAGCATCGGCTTGTGGCCGGTGATGTAGAGCCCCGCGTTGATCCCCATCGCTTCGTCTTCCGTGCAGACATAAATCATCTTGGGGACGGGTCCTTTGTCCAGGAGATCCATCGCCGTCCGCAGATGCGTGTCGGGGACGGAGATGACGTGCGTGACCCCGAGCGCGCGAATCGCGTCGGCGATGACCGCTCCGTCGATCGAGAGCGCGGCCGGTTGTGTTGAGATCATCGCGCTATACTGCGGCCGCTTGCGGCACTTTCACGTGAAAGATCTTCGCTGCGTGGTCGCACGTGATGTAGCGAACCTGCTCCGGCGTGA
>DATNIC010000210.1:0-8428 GCA_035604635.1 Binatia bacterium | reverse complement strand
GGCGTGGTGGAAACGGGGACAGAGTTGCAGACCTTCGCTCATCTCCTATAGCTTATCATAAATTGCCTACTTGACAACTGGTAGCCGGCAGTCTAGACTGAGAGCGCTAAGGCTACAAATAGTTAGCTGGCTATGAGGAGTGAGTACTACAATGAGTTTTGACTATGGCCTCCTGATCGTGCGGCTCGCGCTCGGGCTTGCGATCGCCGCACACGGAGCGCAAAAGTTGTTCGGCTGGTACGGCGGCTACGGACTCGCCGGGACAGGCGGCTTCTTCGAAGGGCTCGGTTTTCGCCCAGGTAAGCTGTTCGCGGCTGCGGCGGGGACCAACGAGTTCGTCGGCGGTCTTTTGATCGCGACCGGGCTCTTCGGCGCCGTCGGGCCGATGCTGATCCTCTCGACGATGCTCGTCGCGATGCTGACCGTGCACGTCAAGAACGGCTTCTTCGCAACGAACAATGGGATCGAGGTCCCTTTCATCTACGCGACCGGCGCAGTCGCGCTCGCCTTTGCCGGATTCGGTTCGATCTCACTCGACGCGCTCTTCGGGATCACCATAACCAGCCAGCCGGTCGTCGTATGGGGCTTGCTCGTGCTCGGCGTCATCGGAGCGCTACTGATGCTCACCGTTCGGCGCTCGCCGCAGCAACAGTCGCAAAACGCACATTAGGGCCGAGTCGTTGTCGAGGGTGCCGGAGTGGGGAGCGCTGGATTGGCCCCAAGCGCATTGTTCAGGTCGCTCAGCGCTCCCGTGCCGACCTTCTCCACGTCGAAGCCGTTTTGCGTGATGATCGTGCCGGTCACGCGCTGCAGTTCGACGATCGCCTTGTTCAGATCGGTCTGCGCCTGCAGCTCGCGGCCTTGATTGTTCGCCAGGTCGAGTTGATGCTGCAGAACCAGGAACGTGGTCGAGGTGCCGGCGGCGTATTTTCGCTGCTCGGATTCGAAGACCGCCTGCGAGGCCTCGCGCGCCGTACGCGCCGCGGTCAGGCGATAACGCACCTCACGCTCGGTCTGCAAAGCGTTCAGCGCCTCGGTTTTGATCCGCTCTACGAGCGCAACCTGCTGCACTTCAACCGTTCGAGCCTGCTCCTGCGCTACGCCGAGGTTGCCCCTCGCAACCCTGTTCCCAATCGGGAACTGCACGTTCACCCCAGCGCTGTAAGTCGGGAATGCGCCGGCTCCCAGATTGCCGACCGACTGGTTGAAGCCGCCTATCGTGTAGGGTGGAATGGCAAAGTTCAAGGGAGTGATCGGCGGGATCTGCTGCGCCGGCGGAAGACCGGCGTTCGAACGAGCGATCAATGCGTTGATCGCTGCGAATTGCTGCCCAAACGCCGAAAAGATCGGATTGGTCGCAATCGCGGTGGGAGCACCGGCAAAGCCGGTCGCTGTGTAGCCCAACTGGAGATTAACGGTCGGCTTGAGCTGTTCGCGCGCGTATGCCACCGTGATATCGGCGCTCCGTAGCTCCTCACGCAACTCTGCGATTTCCGGTCGATTCCGGATCGCGGCGACGATGACGTCGTCGAGACTCTGCTCCGCCGGTAGCTGGCCGACATTTGAGGTCGGGACGAGATTCGCGGTCCAGATCGAATCGGACGGGTTGCCCAGGATCAAGGTCTTGATCTGGTTTTGCAAACGCTGAACGTTTTGCAGAGCCGAAAGGACGTTATCTTGAAAAACAGCGACCTGGGAATTCGACTCGGTCACGTCGATTGGTGCAGTGCGTCCGGCGGTCGCCGAACGTTGCGTCGTCTGCGCTTGCGCCAGCGCGTTCTGCAAGCCTTCGTTTTGGATCGCGACGTTGCGCCAAGCTGCGACGAGGTCCCAATACGCGTCTTCGACCGAGGCGATCGTATTTGAGGCCGTCAGCGCCACCATCGCGTCGGTCGCGGCATGATTGGCCTGCGCGAGTTGAATCTGGCGACGCGCGTTATCGTTCGCGAATCCCCGCAGCAGCGGTTGGGTGACGTTGACCGAAAGCGCGCTCAAATAATACGGGTTGAAGGAATTGCCGACCGAGTTGTTCGTGATCCGCTGGCCTGAGGCGCTCATCTGGACTTGCGTCCCGGTCTGTTCGATCGTCCCCAATACGGATGCGTTGGTGCCAAAACTGTCCTGCGTCGTCGGGCCGTTGCCGGGACCCGCGGCGAACACGTTGATCGGCGGCTGCACCTGATGCTGATAGGTCGGCGCAATTGTAAACTGCAGATCGTACGCGCCTTTGGTCGCGACGATCGTGAAGGCCGCAATCTTCCGGTTCTCTTGGGCGACCGCGAGGTCCGTATTCTTGGAGAGCGCCATCGCGATCGCATCCTCGAGCCGCAAGCCGACGAACGGCGTCGTGGTGACGCCGATGAGCCGGCTCGGCGGCGCGCTGACGGGCGGCGCGACGACGTATCCCGGCGCAACGGTAGGGACCGCCGGCAGCTCGAGTTGCGGGACGGGCGTCGGGACCGCCGCGGTTTGCGCCGAGGCGCGCATGACCGGCAGCGAGAGCGACAGGGCAACGATCGCGACGAGCGCGGTGAAGATACGAAACACGGATCGACTCCTATTCGGTAACGAATGCCGTTGCGCGTTTGGCGCGACGCATGATCAGGACGAACGGCGTGACGAGCAAAGTAAGGTACGCGGTGGCACGCGCAACGTCGGCATAGGCCAGGACCATCGACTGCGCGGTGACCAGGCCGTTGAGGTGCGTCACCATGCTCTCCGAGCGAGGTCCGCCGTTGTGAGCAACGTAGTCGGCAACCGCCGGCCGGCTGAGATGGATTTGCGCGGCGAGCGAAGTGTGGTATGCGGCGCTTTGCCGCGTCAGCAGCGTGACGAGCACGGCGATGGCGACGCTCCCGCCAAGTTGGCGAGCCAAATTGAAGAACGCCGTCGCCGATGGGACGTCACGCGGTTCGACCGCGTTGATGACGCTCAGCGTCAACGGCACGAATATCTGCGACAGTCCCAAACCCGAAAGCATAAGCGGGATGACGAAGTTTCCGAAATCCGACCCGGTCGTCGTTTTAGTAGCGACGAGGTAATTCGAGATCCCGAGCAAGACGAAGCCGGTCGCAACCTGCCAGCGAGCGTCAAACTTGCCGCTGGTCGCCAAGCGCGCTGAAAGCGGCATCAGGAACAACAGCGGCGCGGCGCGCACCATCAGAAGCAGTCCTGAATCCGTAGCGGTGAAGCCGAGAGAGCCTTGCACGTATTGCGGGAGTACCAAGACCGTTCCATACAGGCTGACGCCCAAGCACATACCCAGGAGACTCCCTGCGGTGACCGAGCGGTAGCGCAATATCCGCAAGTTGACGATCGGCCGCTTGGCGACGAGGAGCTCGAAAAGCACGAACGCGCAGAGGCCGAGGGCCGCGATGACGCTGAACGCAACGATCCAGCCGTCGTCGAACCAGTCTTTCTGGTTTCCCTGGTCGAGCACGTACTGGAGCGATCCGATTCCAATCGCAAGCAGCGCGAGGCCGACTCCGTCGAGCGGAATCTTCCTCGGACCCTCGGGATTGCGCAAATAAACGGCGACGAGCAGCATCGCGATGATGCCGAGCGGAATGTTGATGAAGAATGCCTCGCGCCAACTATAGTGGTCAACGATGAGCCCGCCGATCCACGGACCGATCGTCGGCCCGACGACGACACCCATCCCGAAGATCGCCGACGACATGCCTTGTTTGTCGCGCGGGAACGTGTTAACCAAGATCGCCTGCGACGTCGAAATCAAGCCGCCGCCGCCCGTCCCTTGGACGATGCGCCAGAAGATTAGCTCGTTCAGCGACTGGGAAAGGCCGCACATCAGTGACGCGACCGTGAAGAGCAGGATCGATGCGAAGTAGTACTGCTTGCGGCCGAAGCGGGTCTGGAGCCAGGGCGTGATCGGGATGATGATCACATTGGCGATGATGTAACCCGTCCCGATCCATGCGGCTTGCTCGACGTTCGCACTGAACCCACCTTGGATGTTCGGCAGCGCGACGTTGACGATCGTCACGTCGACGATCTCAAGCAGGGTCGCGATGATGATCGCGGTGGTCACGACGGACCGGCGAAAGCCGTATTCGACGACGCTTTCGCGGGATTGCGCTAGTTCCATGAGCGGCTACTTGACTTTGACCGATGCCTCGACGGACATGCCGGGCCGCAACGGCCGCTCCGGCGGCGGATTGTCGACGACGATCCGCACCGGGACGCGCTGCGTCACCTTGACGAAGTTGCCGGTCGCATTTTGCGCCGGTACGAGAGCAAACTGGTTTTGCGAAGCGGGCCCGATCGCTTCGACATGCCCCGTGAACTTGGTCCCGTGGTAGGCGTCGACGTTGATATCGACTTCCTGGCCGGGCTTCATGTCCCCGAGCTGCGTCTCTTTGAAGTTCGCGGTGATGAACGTGCGGTTCGGGACGAGATTGAGCAACGTTGTTCCGGGCTGGACCGTTTGCCCGATCTCGATGTCCTTCTCGCCGACGTAGCCGTCGATCGGCGAATAAATCCGCGTGTAACTCAGCTGATCTTTCGCCTGCTGCAATTGCGCGGCCAGCGAACCTGCTTGCGCGCTCTGCGCTTGCGCCTGTGCGATCTGAGTCGTGACTTTGTACGGCGTCGCGGATTCGGCGAGCTTCCCTTGTGCCGTCTGCAATTGTCCCCGCTCGGCGGTAATCATCGCTTGCGCGGCATTGGCTTGGGCCTGCGCGGCCCGAACCCTGTCGAGCGCTTGCCGGTAATTCGACTGCGCATTCGCCTGCGTCGCCTTGGCGGCGTCGAGAGCTTGCCGCGGGGTGTCGCCCGAATTGACGAGCGTTTGCGTCCGCACGAGATCGGCGTTGGCCTGATCGAGCGAGGCGCGCGCGCCGGAGACCGCGGCGTCCGCGACCCCCAACTGCTGCACGGCGTTGGCGTACTGCGACTCGGCGCCGGCGATCTGGGCCTGCGCGGCCGCGATCCCGCCTGTATTCTCTGCGTTTTGCGCGCCTTGTTGAGCTTGGGTGAATGCGACGTTCTCTTGAGCGGAGCGGGCTTGCGCTCGCTGGGCGTTCAGGGCAGCCTCCGCCTGTGCGACCCTGGTCCGCTCGTCACGATCGTCGAGCTGAATCAGCAATTGACCCTTGTGCACCGGCTCATTCGTGTCCGTCAGGATCGACCCGACGCGTTCCGCAATCTTGCTGGTCAGGACGACCGTGTCGGCTCCGATCATCGCGTCGTCGGTCGTTTGGTGCGCGCCGGCATAAAGCAGCCAACGCGTCCCGTAGATCAAGACGAGGAGTAGCGCGATTACGCCGGCGACAAGCACGACGGGACGTAGCCACGCCGGGCGTTTGCGGGCTTCGGCCTCCAAAGGCACACCCGGTTCGCCGTCTGCTGCGCGCCCTCCGGCGCCATTGGAGGGAACCTGCGGCACAGAGGGGGCTTTGGTCTCGCGCGAATCCACGTTCATGCTCCTCCGCTCTTCTACTTGTTTCCGATCCCGTTGAGGAAAATGTCCACGCTGTAGTCGGCGACTTCTTCGAAATTCGGCGTCCCGAATATGCACCGCCCCATGACGTGCGCGAACAGCATCCCCATAAAAAACCGGGCATTCATCGCCGGATCGCCGTGGACTTTGCCCTGCGAGCCGGCCTGTGCAAAATACGCCTGCAGGCGCTCGAACACGACCGACGGCGTCTTCCACATGATATTGAATCCGGTCGGATCGCGCGGCTCCTCTGCAAGCGAGATCAGAATCAAGTCGCGCTTTGCCGCCATTCCGTGGAGTGCCTGGACAGCAAGTAAGCGCAAGTCCGACGCTACGTCGGCGGTCGTTCCCGCAAAGAATTCGGCCAGATTCTCGCCGTCGTGCTCGCAAGCGTTCTTGAACATCGCTTCGATGAGCGCTTCTTTGTTCCCGAAATGCCGGAACAGCGTCGCCTCGTTGACGCTCGCGCGTTCCGCAACCTCGCGCGTTGTCGTGCCCCGAAATCCCTTGAGGACGTAGATCTCGCGAGCCGCCTCGAGGATGCGCGTACGCGTATCTTCCGGCGACGCCTTGATGGTACTTTCACTGCCTTTGGTAATCACTGATTCGCCTGCTTGTTCTTTACGAAGACCGCGTCGTCGATGGCGACGTTGGTCCGGATGCCGCTGTACGTCGCCATAGCGACGGCACGCACATGCGGAATTGCAATCGTCGCCGACTGCGAGGTCACCATCGCGTAACCGTTGACCAGCGCAAAGCCCTGCTGCAACGAGATCGTTCCGCCGTTGTAGTAGTGGTACTCGAGTTGCGAGATCGTCCACGACGGCTCATCGATGTAGACTTCCTCGTGGTCGATCATCCCGCGGACCCGCTGAATCATGCGCAGGGCAAGCTCGCGGCGACCGTTGATGAGATGCTCTCCGTCGACCATCACGACGAACCGGTGATCCCACGTCGAGGGATCACCGATATCGGCGTAAAGATGTTCGAGGCCCTTGGCATACCAGGGGACGCGCGCGAAGACGACTTCGAAATTGCCGGGCCGCTTGAAATACGTCTTGCCCTCCAATTTGGGTTGCAAGAACGGAAAGGACAGCATCTTGACGTCGACTTGGACGTTCGCCTCGAAGCTCTCGAGATTTGGATTACGTTGGACGACCTTGGCGAGCGCAACGAGCGCGGCCGGGTCACTTGGCACCGCCCCGGCGCCGTCTTGCGCGGTGGTTGCTCCCGGCCAGAGGACGAACCCGATCAGGAGCGCGACGGCCGAAGACGCGGCGCGAATCGCGAAACGCACGCGCGCCGCGGGCGACTCATGTTGGAGCGTACCATCGTGTTCGGCTTCCTCATCGGACGCGAACACTTCGAAGACCTGATCGAGGCCGGTCAACACAAGGCGATCGCGGTGGTCCTGGCGTCGCGTCACCAACCGCACGGCACCGCCGGCGGCGCGCATCGTCCGCAACGCGACGATCATCGCGGCTATGGCGGGATCGTCAAGGTTGCGGACGGCGTCCAGACCGACGACGAGGGTGGTCTTCCCCTGACCGAGGGTCGACCGCGTCGCCTCGATCAGCTGCGCGCGCAGCGCTTCGGGCGATCCGGAGAGAAGGTCGACGAAGACCGGTTTCATGCGTAGACGCAGTCCCATTGAAAGTAAGTGCTTGCACGCAGAGCCTAGCACAAGGTTTGAGCGAATGCAAGTGCTTACACGCATCCCATGTTGAGTCGATCCGGCCTCACCGCCATGGCCTCGGCCGCCGGCCTCCGGGAGCCGTCAGTCGTCCTACGCTCGCTCGACGGCACCCAGGAGCTCGAGCTCGACGCCCAGCGGCTGCTGTACCCGGCCAGCATGATCAAGACGCCCTTGGCGGCCGCCGCACTGGCTCTAGCGGCGGCGGCGAAGCTCAAGCTCGAGGACGCGGTCGCGGTCCGGGAGCAGAACATGACCGCGAACGATCTCCCTTCTGCGCTCGTCCCCGGCTACCGGGCCCGGATCGGCGAGCTGATCGACCTCATGATCACCCAATCCGACAATGTGGCCACAAACGTGTTGATCGACGTCGTCGAGCGGGAGCGCGCGACCGCGCTCCTGCACGAGCTGGGCTTTCCGGAAACGGCGATCCGGCGCAAGCTCTCGGGGAGCGACCCGCTGATCGACGATCCCGGAGCTTCCGGACGGAACACGCATCCGGCGCGGGAAGCGGCCCGCCTCTTCGACGAGCTCGCGCATGAACGGCTCCCGCTCTCATCGATCTTGCTCGACGCGCTGGCGCGCCAGCGCTGGAACACAAAGCTTTCCCGCGGCCTGGGTCCCGGCGATCGTTTCGCGCACAAGACGGGCGATACGAGCGAAGTCAGTCACGACGGCGGAATCCTGACGACTGCGAGCGGCCGAAGCTACGTCCTCGTCGTCTACACGGGCATGCCATCGTCGGATGAAGTCGACGCCTGCTTCGCCGCATTCATGCGGGCGCTCCGCCCTCATCTCGAATGAGAAGCTAGAGGGCGTACCCGTTTCGTCATAATACAGAGAAGAGAACACAACGCCCGGAGGACCTCTATGCGTCGAGTTAGCTCACTTCTTGCGTGCGCCGCGCTTTTGGCGCTCGTTGCCCCGGTGATGGCGGCTACCCGCGGTCCAGCTGCGGGGCAAACCCTGAAGGCCGGCGTCATCGCCGACGTGACCGGCGCGGCCGGCGTTTACGGCAGTGTTCAGCGCAATGCCTATGAGCTTGCCAACGAAGATATCCGCTCGGGGTTGCTCGACAGCGGCGGCGTCAACCTCACATTCAGCGTCCAAGACGCCGCGACCGATGCGAACCAGGTAGCGAACCTCATGCAGCGTTTTACGACGGACGGGAGCGCGATTATCCTCGGTCCGACCCTCTCGGCCGAAGCATTCAAGACCGACCCGATCGCGGTGAAAGCGAACATCCCGATCCTGGCAACGTCGAACACGGCGGACGG